>JALUWE010000001.1 GCA_027019845.1 Anaerolineales bacterium
TGAGACCTCACAGGTCTACTACCACACGATGCAGGAAGATTTTACCCAAAATAGATTGCATCCGGGCATCTCCATGCGCTTTGAGACCTGTGAGGTCTGGGTGCGACTTTTCAAGTGCGTAAGTTCTGTAATTGGCAGGAGTTACGCAGTTCATGCCTGCTGTTTTCTATGTCATTCTCTGATCTGTTGTTTGTGTCATTCTGAGCGACCAACGGGCTTGCCCTGAGCCATGCACTGAGCCGAAGGCGAAGTGACTGCCGAACGGGAGCGAAGAATCTGGACGATGACGAGGGAGATTCTTCGGGCACTTCGTGCCCTCAGAATGACAGGATAAGCTGCGCTCCCTCAGAATGACATAAAGTGGCTGGGGTCGAAGGTCAAGCATCAGAAATTTCTACCTGCTCCTTGTTCCCTGCGCCTTACCGGCATACCGTTTTTGGATATTGGGTATCAGGTATTCGGTGAATGTGCGTTGGGCGTCGAACTTTGGCTGCCAGCCCCATTCGCGGCGCGCCGCGCTGTCGTCCACATCCATGGGCCAGCTTTCGGCGATGTTCTGGCGTTTCAGGTCCGGCTCGAAGGTGATCTGTGCGGCGGGGAAGGCCCGGCACACCAGGTCACGTATCTGGCCTGCGCTCAGGCTGAACGCGCCGATGTTGTAGACCAGGTGGTTGAGGGATTCGCGCGGGGCCGCGGCCAGTTGCAGCATGGCATCCACCGCGTCGGGCATCGCCATGAAGGGAATGGTGAGGCCCTCGCGCACGAAGCAGGCGTAGGGTTTGCCCTGGGCCGCGGCGTGGATCATCTCCGAAGCGTAGTCGCTGGTGCCGCCGGTGGGCACGGTGAAGGCGCTGATCAGGCCGGGGTAGCGCACGCAGCGAAAATCCAGGGTGACGGTTTTTTCGACCGAGAGCTGGCGGTAGTGCTGGGTGAAGTAGCGTCCCAGCATTTCGCAATACAGTTTGTTGCAGCCGTACATGGTGGAGGGGTAATTCCACTCCCACTCGCGCACCCGGCTGTAACGCTGTTTGGTCTCCAAATCGGGCAGGCCGTAGACCGCGATGGAGCTGGGGAACATGAAGAGCACCGGTTTGCCGCGCCATTGGGATTGCTCCGCGGCCAGTTTGAGCAGCCGCATGGTGCCGTTGACATTGACGCGGTGCGCGGTCTCGGGAGTGTACTCCGCGCGGGTGGAGAGCAGCGCGGCCAGGTGGAAGATTTTGTCGATCTCGTAGTCCGCTACCAGCCGGTCCCAGAAGGGCTGGTTCAGGATGTCCTCCTGAAAGTGGGTGCTGAGGCCCTGCAAGTCCGCGGGCAGCGGGCTGAGGTCTACGGTGATCAGATGGTTCTGGCCTTCGGCGGCCAGCCGTTTGACCAGTGCGTGGCCGACTTCGCCCGCCGCGCCGGTGATGAGGGTGACTTTTTTGCGCATGGTGTTGATCCTCCTGAAGTTGCTTCAATTATACCCCGCGCAAAAGACCTCACAGGATTTCGAAATCCTCTCCAGGCGACGGTCACTCCAGGTGACAGCCAGGTGACAGCCAGGTGACAGTCACTCCAGGTGACAGCCAGGTGACAGCCAGGTGACAGTCACTCCAGGTGACAGCCAGGTGACAGTCAGGTGACAGTCACTTTCAAAGTGACTGTCACCTGGAGGACGTGTCAAATTTGCGAGTCGGTGTGTCGTGGTGTAATCGTGTACGGCCAAGCCCCCTCAAGTGGTCAGCTACCCGGCGACCCGGAAGCAGGCGCGAGGTTACATGGGCTACTGGATGTGCGTGTCGAGCAGGCGGTGGGCAGCCCGTTTGCGCCAGGAGGTGAGCGCCAGCGTCAGGCTGAAGAGGGCAGCCTGGATCAGCACGATGGTGGCGCCGGAGGAGACGTCCACGTAGAAGCTCAAATACATGCCAGCCAGGCCGGTGAACGCGCCGGTGAGGGTGGAGATCAAGATCATGTGGTTGAAACTGTCCGTCAATAGGCGGGCGGTGATGGCCGGGATGACCAGCGCGGCCGCGATCAGGGTGACGCCGAGGATTTGCATGGAGGCGATCAGCGCGGCGGCCAGAATCAGCGCGAACAACGTGTCCACCCAGGCCACCCGCACGCCGTACACCTGCGCCACCTCCGCGTCGAAGGTGGTGAAGAGCAGTTGTTTGTAAGTGAAGAAGATGACCCCGGCCACCATCAGCGTCACACCGGCCACCACCAGCACATCCTGCCGGGTGACGCCCAGCACGTTGCCGAACAGCGCGGCGTCGAATGAGCGCGTGAAACGCTGGTAGCGGCTGATCAGGGCCACACCCGCGGCGAAGCTGGCGGTGGTGATCACCCCGATGGCCGCGTCCACCGAGATTTTCGTCCGCCGTACCGTCTGGTTGATCAGCAAGGCGGCCAGAAACCCCCACAGCCCTGCGCCCAGGTAGAAATTCCACTGCATGACGAACGAAACCACCGCGCCGCCGAAAATGGCGTGCGACAGGCCGTGCCCGATGTAGCTCATGCCGCGCAGCACGATGTACACCCCGATCAGCCCGCACAACGCGCCGACCAGCACCGCGGCCACCGTGCCGTTGCGGAAGAACTCGAATTGAAAGGGTTCCAACCAGATGTTCATCGTTCACTTTGCCGGGGAGGGAACTTCGCCGGGGACCGGATCAGGCACAACTTCATGGTAGGTGTGCGGATGCGGTTTTTGCTGCACGAGCAACATGTCATCCTGCCGGATGACCAGCATGTCGCCCTGGTAGGTCTGGTTCAGGATTTCGACGGTGAATACGTCTTCGGGCCGGCCCTGGGCGATGATGCGCCGGTTGAGGCAGATGATCCAGGGCAGGTGCGCGGCCGCGGTGTTCAGGTCGTGGGTGGAGATCAGGATCGTCATGCCCTGATGGTTGAGGTCGGCCAGCATGTGGAGGATGTTTTCCGCGGAGGCCATGTCCACGCCGGTGGTGGGTTCATCGAGCACGAGCAGGTCGGGGTTGGCGATCAGGGCGCGGGCCAGGAAGACGCGTTGTTGCTGCCCGCCGGACAGGTCACGGATGTGCCGCCCCTCCAAACCGCCCAGCCCCAACCGTTCCAGCGTCTCCCCGATCTTCTCTTTTTCCCGCGGGCCCGGCCAGGGCCAGATTCCCGACCGCTGCACCAGCCCCATCCAGACCACCTGTTCCACGGTAACGGGGAAATTCCAGTCCACCGTCTCCAGCTGGGGCACGTAACCGATTCTGGGCGCGCCGCGCCCGCCGAGGGCGTGAGCGTGCAGGCGCACCTCGCCGCGCGAGGGCTTCAGCGTGCCCAGGATCAGCTTGAGGAAGGTGGTTTTGCCCGCGCCGCTCGGCCCCACCAGCGCGGCAAATTGCCCCGGGTGCAGATGCAGGCTGATGTCTTCCAAAACGGGCTGCGCGCCGAAGCCGAAAGTGACGTGATCGAGTTCAACGAGAGGCTGCATGGCGGCTCACTGGGTTTGCTCGACCGCGTTGTCCGGGCCGGGGACGTTGGAGATGTCCACCGCGTCCATCCGCGAGGGGTCGCCGCCGAGCGCGGCGGCCATGATCTTGAGGTTGTTCACCATCAGGCTGATGTAGGAGTGTTCGGGGTCGCCGGGTTGGCCGGGCAGGTCGTCGTCGCGCAGATCGTCCACATACGTTGCGCCGCTCTCTTTGGCGATTTGCTCCAGCACCGGGGAGGGGAACACCTCCGAGCCGAAGATGGCCGGCACCGCCTCCCGCCGGATTTGCTCGATCAGGGCGGCCACTTCTTTGGCCGAAGGCTCGGCAAAATCCGAGGGTTGGATGGCCCCGATCACGGTCATGCCATAGCGCGGCGCGAAATAGCCCCAGGAGTCGTGGTAGGTGAGCAGTTTGCGGCTCGGTTCGGGGATGCTGGCGACGGTTTCCCGGATGGCCTGGTCCAACGCCTGGATGCGGGCTTCGAAGGCCTGGTAGTTGGCGCGGTAGTAGTCGGCGTTGGCCGGGTCTTTGCGGATCAAGGCATCGCGGACGATTTCCGCGTAGCGCAGGGCGTAGATCGGGTTGGGCCACAGGTGGGGGTTGGGGCTGCCAGCCTCTTTGGGGAAGGAGAAATCGTAGATGTATTCGTCGGGGGTGATGGTCTGTTCGCCCAGCAGGATGATTTCGGCGTCCGGTTTTTTGTTGGCTTCGGCCAGTCTGAGGGAGGGTTCTTCCAGGTTGAGGCCGTTGATGAAGACCAGGTCGGCCTGGGCCAGTTCCCGGGCTACGGAGGGGGGCGGCTCGAAGGTGTGGGAGTTCACGCCCTCGGGAACGATACCGGCGAGGTGGATTTTGTCTCCGCCGATGTTGTAGACGATGTTGGTGATGGGCGAAACGGTGCTGACCACGTTGAGTTTGCCGTCGTCTGCCTGCGGGCTGGCGCAGGCGGCCAGCAGCACGAGCAGGAGGAGGCCTGCGGCCAGTGTGCGGAGGTGTTTTGTGTTTTTCATGGTGATTTGTCTTGGTTGTTCCGGCAATCCGGGCATGTGCCGAAGAGGATGAGATGGTCCATATCCACCGCGAAATTTTGGGCGGCTTCGATTTGCGCGAAAAAGGGTTCTACGGTGTGGTGCGCCAGTTCTTCGATTTTCCCGCATTCCCGGCATACCAGGTGGTGGTGGGGAGTGGCGTGGCAAATTTCGTACACTTTGCGGCCTGCGCCCAGGTCGGCGGAGACCACCAGGCGCAAGTCGCAGAGGAACTCCAGGTTGCGGTAGAGGGTGGCTTTGTGCACCGCGGGGGCTTTGGCTTGGACGCGGGCGAAGATTTCGTCGAAGGTGGTGTGGCCGCCGCCCTCGCAGATGGCGTCCAGGATCATCTGGCGTTGGGGGGTCAGGCGGAAGCCCTGTTTGCGGATGCGGTTTTGGTAATCCAGGTTTTCGTGGCTCAAAGCGAATCTCTGTAATTGCGAATTTTTGCAACAACGAGGAGTATAAACGTGAGGGCGAGGTTTGTCAAAGGGTGGGCAGGAGGGGGG
>JALUWE010000002.1 GCA_027019845.1 Anaerolineales bacterium
CTGTGCGGCCAGCAGCGCGTAGTCCTGGTCGTAGATGTCGTTGAGCGCAACCTTCGCCGCGGTCAGCTCCAGCTCCGCCGCGGCCACCGCGGCCAACAGATTTTCCTCCCCCTGCAGGCGCACCAGCACCTGTCCGCTCTCGACCCGATCCCCCTCCTCGACCAATACCTCGGCCACCACGCCCCCCACCTGGGTGCTGATCGTGGCCCAGGTCTCGGGCACCACCTTGCCGGTCGCGCTGATCACGGGGGTGATGTCGGTTTGCACGACAGGTTCGGGTGTGGCGGTTTCCTCCCCGCCGGCAGCGCAGCCCGCCAGTAGCGAGACGGCCAGCAGCAGCACGGCCAGGGCAATAAGCATCTTTCGTTCAGTCATGGCTTTTCCTGTTGGTTGGTTCGTTGGTTGGTTGTCGCATTCCCAATTCCCGATCCCTATTCATACCGCAAGGCCTCCACCGGCTGTAGGCGGGTGGCGCGGAATGCGGGGTACAGGCCGCCCACCAGCCCGAGCAGGATGGCGATCAAAATCGCTCGCAACAGAGCGTCCAGTTCCCAGATGAAGTCGAGGATTTCGCCAACAGATGTCCGGCTCACCACCAGGTTGATTCCGGCCGCGATCAGGATGCCAGCCGCGCCGCCGAGCACGCCCAACAGAACCGCCTCGCGCAGGATCAGGCCGAGAATGGCTCTGCGCCGCCAGCCCAGCGCGCGCATCACGCCGATCTCGCGCGTGCGCTCCAGCACGGCCATCAGCATGGTGTTCATCACCCCCGCGCCGCCCACGATGATCGCCAGGAATGAGATGCCACCGAGCATGGCCTCGGTGTTTTGCATGTCGGGCATCTGATCGACGAATTCCCCGCTCAGCGCGGCGTGTACTTCCGGGAATTGGGCGTTGATCTTTTCCACCACCTGTTGCGCCTGGCGGGGGTCTCGCAGTTTGACCAGATACATGCTGACCTTGCGCGGCCGGCCCATGAAATTTTGCGCGTCGCGCAGCGTCACCACGCCCCCCAACTCCTCCCAGCCGCCGCCCACCTCGTAGATGCCCACCACCCGGAAACGGCTGCCGCTCAACTCGATGCTGTCGCCCACGGTTTTGTTCAGCGAATCGGCCATCATCTTGCCGAGCATGATCTGGCGGTTGCCGGTCAGCCGTTCTCCCTCCAGCAGCACGAACCTGCGAATGGCAAAGCTGTTGGGGGGATAGCCTTGCAAAATGAAGAAATCGTTGGAGTTGGGCAGCACCGCCGCGGCGAAGGCAAACCCGCTCACGTCCAGCACTTCGGGCATGGCCGCGATCTTCTTACCGGTCTGTTCGTCGATGGCGCTCAGGCTGGTGTCTGCGATGTCGGCCTGGCGAATCATGATCTCCGCGTCCGCGCCCAATGCCAGGTTGGTGAGCGAGGCGGACATACCGGCAATGGTGCCTTCCAGGAACAGGATGCTGCCGACGGTCAGGCCGATGGCGCCCAGGGTGAGCAGGGTGCGGGTGGTGCGCTGCCACAGACTTTGGGCCGCCATGCCGCCGGCAGGCAGGCGGCGTACTTTGCCGCTGGATGTGCCGCCCTCGTAGCGCAGGGCCTCCACCGGTTCGAGCCGGGCCGCGCGCCAGGCAGGGTACAGCCCCCCGACCAGCCCCAAAAGCACCACGGTGACGAACGCGGTGCGAATCAAGTCTGGCCGCAGATTGGAGGTGGTGGCGCCAAAAATACCGGCGAAATCCGAAAACATGAACAGAGCAAACCAGCCGAACGCCACGCCCAGCAGCCCACCGAGCAGACCGACCAGCAAGGTCTCCCCCAAAATCAGCTGCAAAACCCGCCATTTGCTCCATCCCACCGCGCGCAGTACACCGATCTCGCGCGTGCGCTCCATCACGGCCATCAACTGGGCGTTCATCATGCCCACGCCGCCGATCAGGATCGCCATGCCTGCGATCACCCACACGTAGCCGCGCAGCATGTCCCCCAGGAGTTGTTTGTCCGCGAAATCGTCCGTACCGCTGATCTCGTAATCCGGCCACAGGCGGGCGGCGCGTTCGGTCAGGCGTTCGCGCAGGCCGGGGTCTTTGAGTTGAATGTAAAACAGGCTGACCTGCCGCGGCCTGCCCAGCAGCTCCTGGGCTTCGCGCAGTTCCAGGATGGCACCGGCGTCCTCGAAGGGCGCGCCGGATTCGTAAATGCCGATGACGCGGTATGTCTGGCCGCCTAACAAGATCGTGTCCCCGACTTTTTTGCGCTGGCTCTCCGCCGCGGCAGTGCCCAGCAGGACCGGGGTGCCGCGCGCCTGCCGGGCCTCGCGCGAGTTCAGCCCGGCCCCCTCGACGATTTGAAAGCGAGGTAGCACAAAACTGTCTGCCGGGTATCCGAAAATGAAGAGAAAAGGCGAGCGTTCGGTAGCCACGAACCCTTGCAACATCCCGCTCACCGCGGCCACCTCCGGCATACTGGCGATTTCCGTTACCAGGCTCTCATCGACCGCGCTGTAACTGATGTCGAACGCATCCGGCTGACTGAGCACCAGGTCGGCTTTGCTGCCGCTCAACATGGTGTTATAGCCCGTTTCGACGCCGTCGGCCATGGCCCCCAGGCCGATGATGGCCGCCACCCCCAGGCTGATTCCCAAAATGGTCAGAAACGTGCGCCCCTTGCGGCGTAACAGGTTTTTGAGAATCACGGATGCGCTCCATCAGGCGTGAAATCGCCTTCGTATCGTCTTGTAATTTAGCCCTGCCTAAAAATGATCTTAAGGTATGGGTGACAAGCTGTCAATATGGAGCATCGATTTCCGGTTGCGCTATGGGCACAGGTGTATTTTCAGTGGGCCAGCGCGCCGGCCGCGGCGAGTATCGCCTCGCTAACTCGTTCGATGCTTCCCTCTCCCGGGATCGTAACCAGCAGTCCCGCGTTTTGGTAATACTGGATCAGGGGTTGGGTCTGGCGGTGGTACACCGCCAGACGGGCGCGCACCGTTTCGGGCTTGTCGTCCTCGCGTTGGTAGAGGTGCTCGCCCTTGCATTTTTCGTCCCCGTAAGGGCATTCGGTGAAGGGGTTGAACTCCTTGTGGAAGGTGGCATTGCACTTCCGGCAGATCAGCCGCCCGGAAAGCCGGCGCACAATTTCGTCGTCCGATACCTGGATATGCAGCACCGCGTCGATTTTGCCGCCGATGGCTTCCAACAGCTCGTCCAGTGCCTGTGCCTGGGGGATGGTGCGCGGAAAACCATCGAAGATGACGCCGTTTTGGATGTCCGGCTGTTTCAGTCGCTCGCGCACCATCGAAATGGTGATGTCGTCGGGCACCAGATCGCCTCGATCCATGTATTCTCTGGCTTTTTGTCCCAACGGCGTGTTTTTATCCAGGTGTTCTCGAAACAGATCGCCTGTGGACAGGTGCGTCATGCCCAATTCTGTTTTCAAACGCTTGGCTTGCGTCCCTTTTCCAGAGCCTGGGCCTCCCAACAAAATGACATTCATGAACGCGTCCTCCTGAAGGATACAATTTGTGCGATAATGAACAAAGGCGTGAATTATAGTTTATCGCCTCATGCCGTATCTGGCAACCGGATTTCGAGACTTTTGGAAGAAGGACAACTGATATAATTTTCCCATCCGACTACAGGCTCGCTCCGCTCCCCTTCCGCTCAGGATGCAATCCCCTATCCCCACTCCCTATCCCCAACCCCCATCCTTCGACTTCAGGCTCACTCCGTTCGCCTTCCGCTCAGGATGCAATCCCCAATTCACAATTAACCGTTCACAATTCACCATTCACAATTCACAATTCACAATTCACCATCCCCCATGCTAGAAACCGTCGATCTCTCCCTCTCCCTTTCCCGTATAGCCTACAAACATGTGCGCCGTTTTCAACGCCGGCGTTTGTTCGAGCTGGAAGAAATGGCTTTCAGCGCAAAGCTCCCCTCGATCATTGTTTTCGAGGGCTGGGACGCGGCTGGTAAAGGCACCACCATCCGGGAACTGACCCGGCGGCTCGACCCGCGCGGCTTCAAGGTGTATCCCATTCAGGCCCCGCGCACCCACGAGACCAAAATGCCCTGGCTCTGGCGTTTCTGGATGAAAATTCCCCGCTATGGACAGATGGCGATCTTCGACCGTAGCTGGTATGGCCGGGTGCTGATCGAGCGCGTAGAAGGGCTGACCCCCATCCCAGACTGGATCCGTGCCTACGAAGAGATCAATAATTTCGAGCGCACCCTGGCCGACGATGGCGTGGTTTTCATCAAATTCTGGCTGCACCTCTCCGAAAAGGAGCAATTGCGGCGGTTGATTTCCCTGAGCAATGACCGCATGACCGCCTGGCAGGTGTCCGCCGAGGACTGGGAACGCTATCGCAAGTACGGCGAATACCTGGCCGCGGTGCGGGACATGCTGGAAAACACACACACTGCCTACGCGCCCTGGAGCGTTGTCCCGGCAACGGACGAAAATTACGCCAAATACTTCGTCTTCAAGACCATCATCAGCGCGCTGGAGCAGGCTTTGGAAACCGAACCCACCCGCTGGCAGACACTCGAAGAACTGGAAGAAGAAGCCGTGCAGGCCATCCAGGCGAAAGAGGCAGAAAAAGCTGCCCAAAAAGGACAGCCATTGGATGCCCCCCAGGCTTCGACAGGGGAAAGCCAGGCCGCCACCCCCGAGGACCGGGTAAGCGCGCCAGTCCCGGAGGAGTCTCGCCCCCCAACGGACAGGAATTGAACCATGCTGGAGATCATTGATTTGACCAAATCGCTCAAACCGAAGGCTTATCGCCGTAAATTGAACGAAAACCAGACCATGCTGCGCCTGCTGGGCTACCAGGTGTACCAGCAACAGCGCCCGGTGGTGATCGTTTTCGAGGGCTGGGACGCAGCCGGAAAGGGTGGCGCGATCAAACGGCTGACCGAACGCCTCGACCCGCGCGGCTACCGCGTCCATCCGATTGCCGCGCCCAAAGGGGACGACGCGGAAAAACAC
>JALUWE010000003.1 GCA_027019845.1 Anaerolineales bacterium
GACGATGAAGGCGGTGATGCCGCGGTGTCCCAGGCTGATGTCCACGGTGGCGAAGATGACGTAGATGTCCGCGATGCCGCCGTTGGTGATGAAGGTTTTGTAGCCGTTGATCACGTAGTGGCGCCCTTCGCGGCGCGCCTGGGTGGCGATGCTGGCCGCGTCGGAACCGGCAGAGGGTTCGGTCAGGGCGAAGGCGCCCAGCCGGGGCCGGCCGGTTTCGCACAACAGGCCGAGGTATTTGAACTTCTGGTCCTCGTTGCCGGCCAGCACGATGGGGGTGGCGCACAGGCTGGTGCCGCCCAGGATGGTGCCCACCGCGGCACAGCCCCAGGCGATTTCTTCGTCTACCAGGCATTGGGTCAGTTTGTCGGTGATGCCGCCGCCGCCGTAACGCGAGGGCAGGTAGTACGACAGGAAACCGGCCTGCGCGGCCTTTTCCAGCACCTCCCAGGGCACTTCCTCGCGTTCGTCGTACTCCGCGGCCACCGGGCGGATTTCTTTTTCCGCAAAGCGCCGCGCCAGGTCGCGCATCTCGCGTTGTTCGTCAGTGAGTTCAAAGAGGGTCATGTTTTCTCCTGGTAACAGGACTTACGCACTTGAAAAGTCGCACCCAGACCTCACAGGTCTCAAAGCGCATGGAGATGCCCGGATGCAATCCATTTTGGGTAAAATCTTCCCGCATCGTGTGGTAGTAGACCTGTGAGGTCTCAAACTACTGAACAAAGTGAAGTGCCCGCCTCGCAATGACGCCACGGCATAAACTGCGTAAGTCCTACTGGTACTATTGTGAGGTACAAGCTGCACCGCGGGAGCATTCTGAACACTTCCGCCGCTTCGCTCAGGGCAAGCCCTTGACCACCATATCGCGGGGAAACTCCACCGAAAAATCGAAGCGGATGCGCTGTTCTGCGCCCGCCTCCAGCGAGAATTCCCACTCCAGGCGGTTGAGTTCGTCCTGGGCATTGGGTTTGGGCTGGCTGCTTTCCAGCCTGACCCTGATGTCCTCGTGCCGGGGGACCGGGATTTGATCGCACACCGTGAGGCGCTGGCGTTCGCCGGTGTGGTTTTCCAGGCGGATTTCGTAGCCGTAGCGCACGCGCCGCCTGTCGCCGAGCAGCTTCTTGTCCGTTTCACGGCGCACCAACTCGCGTTCCACCCGGATGCGGTTGTCGGTGCCAAAATACAGTTCGAGTTCCTGCCCGGGCGCGGTGCGCTCCAACTCGCTCGCGCCGATGAACTCCGGGCCGTCGAAAAGCTGCACTTTGCCGGGCAGCAGCACGTGCGGGCTGTTGTTTTCGGCTTTCACGCGGCGGAACGCGGCCTCGGCCAGTTTGGGGGTGATGAGGTAATCGAATTCGGGGGGCAGGTCGAAAACCGCGATGGGGATTTTGCGCGGGGAATTATCGCCCGGGATGTCGATGCCGTCTCCCACCTGGTAGGTGACGGAGACACCGGCCTGCTCGATGCGGGCTGCCGCGGGTTTGGCCTGGACGGGTTCGTCCTCCGCCGGGGGCGCCGCGGCGCCGGCAGTCGCGGCCACCTGCTGCGCCGCGGGGGAGGGCGCCACCGGCTGGGCACGGGCATACAACCGCTGCCGCGGCGCGATGTACCACGGGTCCAACTCCGGCACGATGGCCGACAGCGCGGGGGAAGCGGTAGAAAGGGTCAGGGAGACATCCTGCCAGTCCTCCCCGGTGGATTGCCCGACCTGGCCGAGGTAGGCGATCTCCAGGCGGCCGTCGATCAGGCGGATGTCGTAGACCGGCTGCCAGCTCGCGCCGCGCTGGGTGTAGCTCAATTCGATCTCCAGTTCCCCGGCCCGGGGCACGTCCAGGTCGATGACCGCGGTGTAGCGTTCGCGCGGGCGGGTGTTCCGGATTTGTTGCAGCTCTTTGCGCAGTTTCTCCAGCTCGCGGACGATCTCGCGTCGCTGCACCGCCAGGCTGCGAATCTCAGCCTGCGCCTCCAGGCGTTTTTCGGTGATGAAGTCCAGCAACGCGGCCTGATCCCGGAGGCCGGATTTGCCGCGGGCCAGGCTGGTCGCGTAGCGGCGGGTTTCGCCGGACAGCCCGTCCAGGTGCTCGATCTGTTTGCCGAACGAGTCCTGCTGATCGGCCAGTTCCCGGTCCTGGTCTTCCAGGGCCTGGATGCGGTCGCGGATTTCTTTGCCGCGGCCAGGCGGGGTGTCCTTGAAGAACTCGCGGCGCAAATCCACCCCCAGCAGGGTTGCCGGGATGCTGCCGCGCGCGCCGGCCCGCAGGGAGGCGGGATCGATGGTGGTGGGCAGGTTGCCGATTGCGAGCTGGCAGCGCCCGGGTTCGAGGGCCGCGCGCCCCCGCCGGGTGACGCGGGCACGGTCCGGGTAGACGCAGACGGTCTGGATGTGGGTATGGAGGGGGGTCATAGTAAGTCCAAAGGTCGCAGAGGGATACGGATGGGGCAGGGTTGCCACCGGTTTCCACAGGCTCTCACGAGAGCACGTAGCCGCAATTGGGGCAGGTGGTTTCACCGGTGGTGAGCACGAAGCCGCAGTTGGGGCAGGTGCGCGGCTGGGCTTCGCCCAGGGGCGCGCCGCAGGCCACGCATTGGGAGGTCCCGACTTCGTTGGCGGTGCCGCAGTAGGGGCAGGTGATGCGGCGCAAGCGCTCGGAAAGCCGGGTCGATGCGCCTTTCAAACGGGCGAACTCCTCGATGGTTTCCCAGATGCGCTCGCGCAGTTGCAGCAGCTCGATGTCTTGCGCCAGATCGTCCAGCCTGCCGAGCAGCGCGAGCGGGTTGCGGAGGGCGACAAACGCGGTTTTTCCCAGGCTGGCGGCCACACCGATCCAGTTTTGTTTGCCCACCTGCACGCTGACGCCGTCGGTCACGCTTTGAATGGTGACGGTGGTGGCGGTTTGCCCTCCTGCGCGGGCGTAACGATTGGTGGCGATCTGCACGATCACCTGGTCGCCGCTGCCGATTTTTTGGGCGCGTAAGTTACCGCGGTTGAAGGTGGCAACCAGTTTGCGGGCGATTTCGGTGGGGGTGAGATTTCCGTAAAAGGTCCTGGTTTCCATGGGAGAGATTATAATCGCTGCGCTAGACCAAAGCAAACTCATCCGGTAGAATCAGGCATATCCCCAAAGTTCATGGAGCAGAGATGTCTCGTCGTTTGTTGTTGAGTGCTATTGTTTTTGTAATGGGGCTGGTTTCCCTCGCCATGTGGCCTCTGGCGACCGTCCGGGCAGGAGATGTGGCGCAACAGCCGACGGTGGCGGTGCCGACCGTGACAGGGACACCGATCAAGGCGTTGATCACGGTGACCACGGAGCAGGAGCAGATCAACGTGCGCTCTGGTCCCGGCATCCAATATCCGCAGGTAGGGATTTTGATCGCCGGGCAGCAGGTTCCGGCGGTGGGCCGCACCCCGGGCGGGGACTGGATTCAGGTGGTTTACGCGGGGGTGCCGGGGGGGAAGGCGTGGGTGTATTCGGGGTTGGTGAATCTGACCGGCGGTGTGCCCATCGTGGAGCCGCCTCCCACCCCAACGCCTTTGACGACGCCCACGGTCGATCCCACGCTGGCGGCGGAATTCAACTTCGAGGCCACGCCCACGCGGCTGCCCACATTTACGCCGCCCGCGCCGTTGGTGATTCCGACGTTTCAGAGCGCGGGCGGGTCGGTGGTGGCCGGTTTTCCGGTCGGATTTCTGATTATTGGGCTGGCGGTGTTGGGGGGCTTTGGGTTTTTGGTCTCTTTGTTGGGGCGCAGGTAGAAATGCACCCTCCCGAAAGGGGGGGATAAAAAAACAGAGACTGACATGATCAGTCTCTGTAAATGACGCTGCGATTTTTGGCTCTTAGTGGCAGCCGCCCTCCGCCGGTGCCGGGCCGCTGTCCTTGGTGCGGAAAGAGCTTCCGCAGCCGCAGGCCGCCACCGCGTTGGGGTTTTCGATCTTGAAGCCGCTGCCCATGATGTCTTCCACATAGTCCACCACTGCGCCACGCAGGTAGTCCATCGAAACTTCGTCCACCAGGATACGGACGCCGTGGTACTCGAACGAGAAATCGGTATCCCGCGGCTGTCCTTCCAGGGCCATGCCGTATTGGAAACCCGAACAGCCGCCCCCTTGAATGAACACGCGCAAAGCGTATTCATCCGGGGTCAGATTGCGCTTTTCGAGCAGGCTTCGCACGGCATTTGCACCGGCTTCGGTGAGCGTTACCACATTCTTGTTCGTCGAGATGTCGATCTGATCCGGGTTTACCAGTGCCATAATCGAATCCTTTTCCTTTCGGGAGTTGGTCCGCGAATTTCTTAGAAGTTTATCAAATAAATTAATCTCTGTCAACTCTGGCTTGCGGGCGGGCAATGCTCAAATATAAGCGCAAAAATTTGGTTTCGATTCGTCCGGCACTGGTTAAGTGCATCCGTATGGCGTGTATCAAAACCCGCCGGGCACTCACCCGGCGTTTTTGCTGCATCCGACAGTCGCTGCAAATACAAAATACACCCCCTTGTTGACAAATTTTTCGGGCCATAGTAAGATTTCACCGCTCTCCTGGCGAGGTAGCTCAATCGGCAGAGCAGCGGACTCATAAGCCGTAGGTTGTGGGTTCAAGTCCCACCCTCGCCATTACACCTCCAGCTCATAACACGGGCCCGGCCCCAATCAAAACACCCCAACGATGACCCGTGGGGTGTTTTTGCATCCACCGGAGTTTCGGATAAAAGCCACTCTTTGAATGCGAACCTTCCTTCCTGCGGGTAGGGGGAGACTTCTCCGTTACTCCGCCCCAAAATTGCCGCCTTTTTTCCTTGACTCTCTGAAAAAACATATCAAGATATGTGTATACGGGCATTTTTTGCCGCGCGACCTCCAGGGAGGGAGCGGCAGGTTGAAGTTACCCGTATGCGTGAATTCCAATCTGCATTTGTTGTCAAAGGAGGTTGAGGCATGTCCCTTTTGTAAATTC
>JALUWE010000004.1 GCA_027019845.1 Anaerolineales bacterium
CCCTATCCTCACCCCCCATCACTTCGACTACGAGCGGCCTTCGCCCGCCCTCCGCTCAGGATGCGATCCCTATCCCTATCCCTATCCCTATCCCTATCCTCACCCCCCCATCCTTCGACTACGAGCGAACGGAGTTCGGTACGAACTCTCCCCGCCTTTCGCCCAGGATGCAATCCCCAATTCACAATTAACCGTTCACCATTCACCATTCACAATTCACAATTCACAATTAACCATTCACCATTCCTGACTCCCCATGCCCCTCCCCACCTCCCTCCACCCCCGAACGTCCAACCTCAACCAGCGCCAGGAATGGCGCGATTGGTCGGGCTATTTTGGCGCCGGCGTGTACGAGATGCACCACGAGCGCGAATACTGGGCGATTCGCAACGCGGCCGCGCTGATCGACGTCTCCCCGCTGTTCAAATACGAGTTCCGCGGCCCGGAGGCGGAAAACGCCCTCAACCGCATCCTCACCCGCGACGTGCGCAAGTGCCGCATCGGACAGGTGATCTACACCCCCTGGTGCGACGACCACGGCAAGCTGATCGACGATGGCACGCTCGCCCGCCTGGGTGACGACCACTTCCGGCTGACCGCGGCGGACCCCAGCTTGCGCTGGTTCCAGGATTGCGCTTACGGCATGGATGTCGAAATCCGCGACGTGTCCACCGAACTGAGCGCGCTCGCCCTGCAAGGCCCCAACGCCCGCGCCATCCTCCAAACCCTGCTCCCCGATCCCCTCAGCCCCGATTCACATCCTTCGACTACGAGTGGACTGCGTCCGCCCTCCGCTCAGGATGCAATTACCCAATTACCCCAATTACCCCAATTACCCAATCCCCAATCCCCAATACCCCATACCCAATTACCCCATTACCCCATCTCCCAACTCCCCTACTACCGCCTCACCCACGCCACCCTCAACGGCATCCCGCTCACCATCACCCGCACCGGCTATACCGGCGACCTGGGGTACGAACTCTGGTTCGCGCCCGAACACGCCCTGGCGGTGTGGGACCGCCTGATGGAGGCCGGAGAGGGGTACGGCATCATGCCGGTCGGGCTGGCCGCGCTCGACATCGCCCGCGTCGAGGCCGGGCTGATCCTGATCGAGGTGGATTACATCCCCGCGCCCAAAGCCTTCATCCCCGAACAGAAATCCTCCCCCTTCGAGGCCGGGCTGGGCTGGGCTGTCAAATTCACCGAGGGGAACGACTTCATCGGGCGAAAAGCCCTGGAAGCCGAGGCCGCGCGCCCCCCCGAATGGGCGCTCGCCGGGTTGGAGATCGACTGGCTCTCCCTCGAAGAAATCTTCGGCGAAGCGGACCTCCCCCCCCAGGTGACCGGCCGCGCCAGCCGCTCCTCGGTGCCGGTATACGCCGGACACCGGCAAATCGGCTACGTCACCAGCCACACCTTTTCGCCCATCCTGAAAAAATACATCGCCCTGGCCACGCTGGAGGCCCGCTTTGCCCAACCCGGCAAGGAATTGGAGATGGAGTTCACCGTGGAACACCACCGCAAACGCGGCCGGGCGCGGGTGGTGGGGCTGCCGTTTTACCATCCACCCCACAAGAAGGACTAGCTTATAATGAACCTCCTACCAGTCGTTTGAGGAGCCTCACATGTCGCTCACAATCCCTGAAGAAATACTACTTTCGACCCGTATGACAGAACAGGAGATTTTGGAAGAACTGGCTCTGCTGCTCTTCCAAAAAGAAAAGCTCACCCTCGGACAGGCCAGCAAACTGGCCCGCATGAGCCAGTTGCAATTTCAACATCTGCTGGCAAGCCGTCACATCCCTATCCATTACGATGTGGATGACTTCGAGGCTGATCTGGATACCTTGCGGAAAACGGGTCGCTTATGATCGTTGTCAGCAACACATCACCGATCATCAACCTGGCTGCGGTCGGGCGTTTAGACATTCTGAAACAACTCTATGGCGAGATACTCATCCCTCAGGCGGTTTATCACGAAATTGCCGTTGTTGGAAAAGAACAGCCAGGAGCAAAAGAAGCACGCACGTTCCCCTGGATCGTCACCGAAACGATTAGTAACCCGACCCTGGCTGTATCGCTACAATTCGAGTTGGACGGGGGAGAAGCCGAAGCGATTGCCCTGGCCATCGAAAAGAACGCGGATTTGCTTCTTTTAGACGAACGTAAGGGCAGACGTATTGCTACCCGGCTGGGCGTGACATCCCTGGGACTGTTAGGAGTGTTGATCCAGGCCAGGCACAATAACTACCTTACAGCCGTCGCCCCCCTGTTGAACGAACTGATTGTAAAAGCGGGATTTTGGATCAGCCGGCCACTATATGAGCGTGTGCTGAAAGAGGCGGGAGAATAACGCGATATGCCCCAAAAACACCACACCATCATCATCGGCGGCGGGCACAACGGGCTGACCTGCGCGGCCTACCTGGCAAAGGCCGGGCAGCGTGTGCTGGTGCTCGAAAGACGCCCCCTGGTCGGCGGCGCAACTGTTACCGAAGAGATTTTCCCCGGCTTCAAATTCAGCGTCTTCTCCTACGTGGTCAGCCTGCTGCGCCCCGAAGTGATCCGCGACCTGCAGCTCCCCCAACACGGCCTGGCCATCCTGCCCCTCGAAAGCACCCTCACCCCCCTGCCGGACGGCGACTACCTCCTGCGCGACGCGGACCACTGGGCAACCTTCCGCAACCTGGCGCGCTTCTCCCCCCGCGATGCCGAGGCCTACCACGAATACAGCCACACCATGTACTTCATGGCCAAGGCCGTCAAACCCATCCTCGGCCTGACGCCGCCCGACCCCACCAGCCTGCACCCCGCAGAGCTACTGCCCCTCGCCCGCCTGGGCAAACACTTCCTCGGCCTGCAGGAAGACCACCTCTACACCTTCATCAAGCTGATGACCATGAGTTCCGCAGACTTCCTGGACGAGTGGTTCGAGACCGACCCGCTCAAAGCCACCATGTCGGCCAGCGGGATCATCGGCACGTTCCTGGGGCCGCGCTCTCCCGGCACCGCCTACGTGCTGCTGCACCACTACATGGGCGAGATCGACGGCGTGTTCCGCGCCTGGGGCTTCCAGAAAGGCGGCACCGGCGGCGTGGCCGAGGCCCTGGCCAGCGCGGCCCGCTCGTTCGGCGCGGAAATCCGCACCAACGCGGCTGTCAGCCAGGTGATCGTCAAAAACGGAAAAGCGGCCGGCGTGGCCCTCGAAAACGGCGACGAGTTCTACGCCGACGTGATCGTCTCCTCCCTCGACCCCAAACGCACTTTTCTGCAACTCGTCGCCCCATCCCTGCTCCCTGAGCAACTAATCTCGGATATCAAACGTTTCGACATCCGCGGCTCCTCCGGCAAGGTCAACCTGGCCCTGGACGCGCTGCCGGATTTCACCTGCCTGCGGGCACCGCGCGGGAGCGACACCCCCCACCGGCTGCGCGCCGCCCTGCGGGGCGCCATCTCGATCAGCCCCAGCATGGACTACATGGAGCAGGCCTACGACGACGCCAAATACGGGCGCTTTTCCCGGCGTCCCTACATCGACATCATCATCCCCTCCATGATCGACCCCGGCATGGCCCCGCCCGGCAAACACGTCATGTCCTGCTTCGTGCAATACGCGCCCTACCAACTGGCCGAGGGCGAGTGGGACGAGGCCCAACGCCAGACCTTCGGCGACGCGGTGGTGGACGCGCTGGCCCAATACGCCCCCAACATCAAAGACATCATCCTCGGCAGGCAGGTGCTCTCCCCCAAAGACATCGAGGAGACCACCGGCCTGACCATGGGCAACATCTTTCAGGGCGAGCTTTCGCTTTCGCAACTGTTCTTCCTGCGGCCAGCAGCAGGGTGGGCCAAATTCCGCACCCCTATCCGCGGCTACTACCAGTGCGGCAGCGGCACGCACCCCGGCGGCGGCATCACCGCCGCGCCCGGACGGCTGGCGGCTTTGGAGATTTTGAAAGACACGCGCCAGCGGAAGTAACGGTAAATCTCTCACCCCTCAACCATAGCACAGGAAACCCGCTTCCATGACTTCCTCCAACCACTACGACGCCATCATCATCGGGGCCGGGCACAACGGGCTGGCCGCGGGCGCGTACCTGGCCCGGGCCGGGTGGCGCACCCTGATCCTGGAACGCCGCCCGATCATCGGAGGGCTGGCCGCCACCGAGGAACTGGTCCCCGGCTTCCGCTTCGACACCGGCTTCCCCGCCGCGCCGCTGCTGCGCCCGGAGGTGGTGGCCGAATTGGATTTGCCGCGGCACGGCCTGGAATGGGTGCAGCCCGAGGTACACCTGTTCGCGCCTGCACAGGGGGGCGGCATCACCCTGTGGGCCGATGCGGAAAAAACAGCCGCTTCGCTGGCCCAAGTTTCCCCCCGCGATGCCGCCCGTTTCCCCGCGTTCATGGGCTTTGTGCGCCGCGTTTCCGGCGTGATCCAGGCCATGATGTCCCTCACCCCGCCGGAGATCAAAGCCGCGCCCTCGCTGCGCGAGCTGTTGCCCTGGGCGCGGCTGGCGCTGCGGGTGCGCGGCCTGGGCGAGCGCGAGATGATGGCGTTCCTGCGGGTGCTGCCGATGAGCGTCCACACGTTCCTTGCGGAGTGGTTCGAGGCGCCTGCGTTGCGGGGCGCGTTGGGCGTGTTCGGCACGGTGGGGGCCATGCTGGGGCCGCTGGGGGCCGGTACTGCGCTGAATTTTTTGTATCACTTTGGGGCGGGGGGCGCGCCGGGGTGGGTGCGCGGGGGCGCGGGGCAGCTGGCCGCCGCCCTGGCCGGGGCCGCGAAAGCGTTCGGGGCCGAGATTCAGGCCGGGGTCCCGGTGCGCAGCATCCTGATCGAGAACGGCCGCGCCACCGGGGTGGAGACCGCGTCCGGGGAACGCGCCCACGCGCGGGTGGTGGTTTCTTCCGCAGACCCCCGCCACACGTTTTTCGATTTGTTGGGGGCG
>JALUWE010000005.1 GCA_027019845.1 Anaerolineales bacterium
CACCCCCCAACCCACAAACACGCCATCTCCCACCCCCCAACCACCTACCCCAACCGCCCAACCGACCGACGAACCCACCATCACCCTGGTCTTCACCGGGCAAATCGTACCGGCGCGCTGCGTGCAAGCCGGGGTGGAGGCAGCGGGCAACGCGGACTACATCTACGAGGCGGTGCGCGACCTGCTCACCGAAGCCGATCTGACCATCGGCACGCTCAACGCCACCCTGACCGACTACCCGCCCACCACCGGCTGCGTGCGCACCTTCGTGCTGGTGGGCCGCCCCGAAAACGCAGACGCCATGGCGCGCGCCGGTTTCGATGGCATGAGCGTCGCCACCAACCACATCAAAAACTGCGGCCTGACCAACTGCGGGGACCGCGCCTTTTTCGACACGCTCGACAACCTGCGCCGGGTCGGCATCTTGCCCATCGGCGCGGGGGCCAACCTGGCAGAGGCCATGCAGCCGGTGGTGTTCACCGTACAGGGCGTGCGCTTTGGCTTCGTGTCGTTGGGGCAGATCGAGCCATTGGCCTTCGCGGACGAGGACACCCCCGGCATCGCCGTGCTGAACGAGGAGAACCTGCGCGCAGCCATTGCCGCCGCCCGCCAGGTGAGCGACGTGGTGATCGCCATGCCCCACTGGGGGCCGGAATACAGCCCCTATCCCAACCCCTCCCAGCAACAACTGGCGCGCGTCGCGGTCGAGGCCGGCGCGGATTTGGTGATGGGCAACCACGGCCACGTCATCCAGGCCATTACCGAAATCGACGGCGTACCCGTGTTCTACGGCCTGGGCAACTTCGTCTTCGACCAGACCTGGTCGCTCGAAACCACACAATCGCTGATCCTGCGCGTCACCTTCGAGGGTACCCGCTTCGTCTCGTACGAGATCACGCCGGTGCTCTCGGACCGGGAAGGCCGCGTGCGCCTGGCCACCCCGGAAGAGGCCGCGGAAATTCTGGCACGGCTCGAAGAGGTCAACCAGGCCATCCGCAGATAACGCGGTTGATCGTCTGATGGGCAACGTATGGTCACGAAACACCATCTTGAAGCGTTGAAAATCATCTATGACCGTTTGGCCGACGGAGCGGTGACATGGGTGGTGACAGGCAGTCTGGGCATGGCGTTGGTAAAGATCATGGGCGCACTGCAAAAGCGAATAACCGGTCAGGGATGGGAAGAGCCGGTCGAGGTGGCGCCGCACCGGCAGTTTGTGAACGTGGGCGGGATGAAAGTGCCGGTGTTATCGTTGGTGTATGAGCAAGAAGCGTATTTGAAGTTGGGACGGGTGGAAAGAGCAGCAGCTATCGGGCGATGGCTGTTAGGGGAATAAAAGACCTGTGAGGTCTTGAAGACCTCACAGGCCTTGGGATTATTCATGGCTATGCGCAGATTTTCTACCGCTCTTCCACCGGCACCTGCAAGGTGATCTCCCCGGCTTTCTCGAACGTGAGTGTTACTTCCAGGGAATCGCCGGGGTTGAGGTCCTCTTTCAGGCCGATCAGCATGATGTGCAGGCCGCCCGGCTCGAACGCCACCCGCCCCCCACCGGGAACAGCCACGCTTGGCTGCATCTCCATGCGCATGACCCCCTCGTCCATCACGCTGCGATGCATTTCCGCGCTATCGGCGACCGCTACAGAAGCCCCCAAAAGAGCATCTTCCGCGCCAGAGTTTTCGATCACGAAATAGACCGCGCTGTTACCTCCCGCGGCCGCGGGCCGCGCCCAGGCATCGCTCACGGTCAATTCTCCGCCAGTTCCACAGCCCGCAGCCAGCAGGAAAAAGAGTACTGTTAATGATAAGACGAAAATGGTTCTTTTCATGATTTCAATGCTCCTGATAGTTTGATGTAGAATTTGAATGTTGGCGAGGTATTCAGGAGCGAGGCGGCGGCTTAGGGGGTAACAGGTACCAGCCAGAAAAAGAAATAGCTGGCGCAAATAGCTGCCGGGTGAGCGCGCCCATACCGATCAGCAAAGCCACTAGCAGTCGGGCGGGTAAAATCTTGATCGAGTGTGTGTCCGCTACGGTGGTTTCGGATAGCTGGTTGAGGTACTCGTGCGAGTGATCCTCCTCGGTCACTTTCCCAATATGAAGGTGAAAGCGTTCCACTTCCGCGTTCAGCCAGCAGGGACACAACCCTGGAGGCATCAGCACGACCAGCGCGGTGCTCAATAGCGTGACTACCAGCAACCAGCGAGACAACACGAACGCCCTCAAACCCCCTGCAAGAAGCGGCTGCGCAGGCTCTGCACCAGCCAGACGATCAGAAAAAACAGCGTACTCACCAGCACAATGGCCGGGCCCGAAGCCACGTTGACGTAAAACGAGGCATACAGCCCCACCACCCCGGCCAGCGCGGCGATGCCCGCGGCCAGGGCCATCATCGCCCCCAGGCGGCGGGTGAGCAGGTACGCGGTCGCGGGCGGGGTGACCAGCATGGCGACCATCAACGCAATGCCCACGGTTTGCAGGGACACCACGATGGTCAGGGCGATCAAAACCAGCAGCAGGTTCTCTAAAAAACGCGCCGGAATGCGCAACGTGATCGCCAGCACAGGGTCGAAAGCGATCACCATGAACTCTTTGAAGAACGCGGCGATGGTAAGCACCACCACCCCGGCGGTCACACCGGTCAACCACAGGTCACGGGGCGAAACGCCAAGCACGTTACCAAACAACAGATGGGCCAGATCGACCGCGTAGCTGCGCTGCAACGAGATGATGGCGACCCCCAGCGCGAACATGCCCGCAAAGGTGATTCCGATGGCGGTATCCTCTTTGAGCTTTGTTCCCCGCGTGATGGCGCCGATCCCCAACGAGGTGAGCACCGCGGTCGCCAGCCCCCACCAGAAGATCACGCTCTGGCTGCCGCCGCCCACGAGGTATCCGACCGCCACGCCGGGCAGAATGGCGTGCGCCAGCGTGTCGCCAAAGAAGGCCATGCCGCGCAACACCACGTAGGTGCCCACCAGCGCGGCCACCACGCCGACCACGACCGCGGCGGCCAGCCCGCGCAGCATGAAAGGGTATGTCAGGGGTTCGAGGAGGAAATCGAGCATAGTTGTTCCAGTGTTCAGTGGTCAGTGGCCAGTTTTGCGGGGCCGGTCTCTGTCGTGGCAGGCGTCTTCGATCATCAGTAGCGGGCCGTCGCCGGTCTCGATGACGTGCATGTGCCCGCCGTAGGCAGTTAGCAAATGTTCGGGGGTGAGTACTTCGCGCGGGGGGCCGAAGGCCAGCAAACGCCGGTTGAGCAGCAACACGCGGTCGAAGCGGTCTCCGGCCAGGTTGAGGTCGTGGGTGGCGATCATGACGGTGACGCCGCTGGCGCGCAGTGCGTCCAGAATGCGGAAGATGGCCTCCCGCGAGGGCGCGTCCAGACCGGCCAGGGGTTCGTCCATCAGGATCAGATCGGCCTCCTGCGCCAGTGCCTGGGCGATGAAGACGCGCTGCTGCTGCCCGCCAGAAAGCTCGCTGATCTGGCGGTTTCCCAGGGCAGCCATTTCGACCAGTTCCAGGCTGGCATGCACTTTTTCCCGGTCGGATTTACGCGGCCAGCGGAGCAACCCGATTTTGCCGGTGCGTCCCATCATCACTACGTCGGAAACGGTGATCGGGAAGGACCAGTCCACCTGGCTGCGCTGCGGCACATAGGCGATGCAGATGTGCCCGCCGGGGCCGTGGCCGTACACACTGACCCGCCCCGCGGCGGGCTGCTTGACCCCGGCGATGATCTTGAACAGCGTGCTTTTTCCCGCGCCATTCGGGCCGACCACCGCGACGCGTTCGCCGGTGTCCAGGCAAAAGGTGACGTCTTCGAGGGCCGCAACGCCGTTGTAGCGGGCGTGCAGGCCAGAAACCTCCAGAATGGCGGCCCCTTCCTGGTGAGGCACGCCGCGAGCGAGGGAGGCACGGAATTGTTTGAACATAGGGGGTAAACTCCTGTTGCGGAAACAAACGGGACATCACGATACAGGAAATTGGAACTCGCAGCCGTTCGGCCCCTTTATTCCAACGCATCCACAATGGCGGTGACGTTGTAGCGCATGTAGTCGAGGTAGGTGGCGGCCGGCCCGCCGGGTTCGCTGAGCGAGCCGGTGTAGAGCGGCACCAGTTTCACGCCGGTGTCATTGGCGACCCGCTCCGCCAACACGGGGTTGACGCTTACGCCAACGAAGATGGCCCCGACTCCCTGCGCGGTCACGGCAGCTTCCAACTGGGCGATTTCCTGGGCCGAGGCTTGTGCCAGGGTGCTGTAGGCCGGGATGACCGCGCCGACGATCTGGAGGCCGTAATGCGCAGCAAAGTAGCCGAGCGAGTCGTGGTCGGTAACGATTTTACGGTCTTGGAGGGGAATTTGGGCGAACTGTTCTTTGGCCCACTCGTCCAGGGCCTGTAATTCGGCGATGTAGGCCTCGGCATTGGCCTGGTATATGGCTGCGTTGGCCGGGTCGAGGTCGCTGAGGGCGCGGGCGATGCGTTGAGTCCAGCGGATGACGTTTTGGGGGTTGGTCCACACGTGGGGGTCGAACGCGGCGGGCTGGTCTGCGGTTTGTTCGCCGAGGGTGCGCAATTCGAGGCCTTCGGACAGGTCGATGATGGCGGCCTGTCCGCCCGCGTTTTGGATCAGCCTTTGGAGGAAGGTCTCCAGCCCGAGTCCGTTGATGAAGATCAGGTCGGCCTGGGCGACGGCGCGCACGTCCTGGGGCGCGGGGTCGAAGGCATGGGGGTCCGCACCGGCGGGTAGCAAGACGGTAAGTTCGACGTTTTCGCGGCCCACGTTGGCGATCACGTCACCAATGATGGTGGTGGTGGCGATGAGTTTGAGGGGGGAGTTCGAGGCGGGAGCCTGCCCCGAGGGAGGCTGAAGGGTTCGCGTTTGAGTTTGGGGTTGGCAGGCGGCGAGGAGGGCGAGGAGAAGGGTGAGGAGGAGGGA
>JALUWE010000006.1 GCA_027019845.1 Anaerolineales bacterium
CTCGCCCATCGTCTCCTTCGGCCCCAACAGCGCCAACCCCCACGCCACGCCCACGGAGCGCAAACTGGCCGCGGGCGACTTGCTGCTGGTGGATTGGGGCGCGGCGGTAGAGGATTATTTTTCCGACATCACCCGCACATTCGCGGTGGGGGAGGTGGACGCGGAGTTGCTGCGCATAGCCAATATCGTGCGGGAGGCCAACCGCGCCGCGCGGGGGTTGGCCGGCCCGGGCGTCCCCTGCTCTGAAGTGGACCGCGCCGCGCGGCAGGTGATCGCAGAGGCCGGGTACGGCCCATACTTCATCCACCGCACCGGTCACGGCTTGGGCATGGAAGGCCACGAAGAACCTTACATCCGCGCAGACAACCCCCAACGCTTGCAACCCGGCATGACCTTCACCATCGAACCCGGCATCTACCTGCCCGGCCGCGGCGGCGTGCGCATCGAAGACGACGTGCTGGTCACCGAACACGGCCTGGAAAGCTTCACCGACCTGCCGCGTGCGCTTGTGCAGATCGGTTGAAGGTCGCAACTCGAGAGAAGAGAATCGAGAATCGGGAATCAGGAATTGGGTTACCCAATACCCAATTACCAATACCCAATACCCAATCCGCTTCCCTCCCCTCAGGATGCACCCACTTGAACCCCATGCCCCCTCCCCCCACCCCTTTCCTGTTCCCCGGCGGCCCGGTCGGGTGCCTGCTGCTTCACGGATTCACCGCTACGCCGAACGTGATGCGCTGGATGGGCGAATACCTGGCGCGGGAGGGGCACACCGTCATGGGCGTGCGGCTGCCCGGTCACGGCACCCACCCCCGCGACCTGACCCGTGTCCGCTGGCAGGACTGGATGCACACGGTCGAAGATGGCTACCACATGCTGCGCTCGGCCTGCCAACACGTTTTCGTCATCGGGCACTCTACCGGCGGCGCGCTGGCTTTGCTGCTGGCCGCAAAGCTCCCGCTGCAGGGCGTGGTTGGCCTGTCCACGCTGATCAAAATCCCGGATGAAGCCCGTTTCCGCACCATCCGTCGCCTGCCCTACGCGGTGCGCATGAAAATCTTCCGCCTGTACAGCCGCGTCAAACCCTTCCTGGCCAAAGGCCCCCCACACTGGTACGACACGCAGGCGCAGCAAGCCTACATCACCTATCCGGTCAACCCCTTCCACGCGGTGCTCGAACTGCGCCTGCTGCTCGAAGAAATGTCCCTCCGCCTGCCCGCGGTGACCGCGCCGGTGCTGCTGATCCACTCACGGGGCGACCGCTTCGTTCGCCCGTTCAACGCGGAACGGATTTTGCAAAAGCTGGGCAGCCCGCGGAAGGAGATTTTGTGGGTCGAAAAGAGCGGCCACATCCTGCCGATGGACGCAGAGCGCGAGCGCGCCTTTGCCGCCATTGCGAGCTTCATCCGGGAGGAAATCGAGAATCGGGAATCGTGAATCAGGAATTGGGTTCCCCAATTACCCAATTACCCAATTACCCAATTACCCAATTACCCAATTACCCCCCAACTCGAACTCTCCATGTCCCGTGACCTGATCTTCATCGCCTTAGCCCTCTTCACCTGGGGAGTGGGGGAGGGGATGTTCCTCTCCTTTGAGCCGTTGTACCTGCAAGAGCTGGGCGCGGACCCGGTGCGCATCGGCGCGGTTTTGGGCGCGCTGGGGCTTTCGATGGCCGCCGCGCAGGCCCCGGCGGGCTATCTGGCCGACCGCTTCGGGCGCAAACCTGTGCTGGTGGCCGCCTGGTATGTGGGTGTGATCGCCACCTGGCTGATGGCGCTGGCGCCTTCTCTGCCCCTCTTCGTGACCGGGTTGCTGCTCTATGGCCTGACCGCCTGGGTGATGACGCCCCTGAACAGCTACCTGACCGCGGCGCGCGGCAAGCTGTCCGTGGGGCGGGCGATCACCTTGATTTCAGCCGCGTTTTACGGCGGTGCGATCATCGGCCCCCTGTTGGGCGGGGCGGTGGGCCAGCGGCTGGGGCTGCGGTACAACTTTTGGGGCGCAGCGATCTTTTTTGTGGTGTCTACTATGCTGATCGTCAACATCCGCCCGCAGCCGGTGTCCTCGCACCGGACGGCTGACCGTTCGTTGGACATTTTCAGGGACCAATCTTATTTGCGCTATCTGGCTCTGGTATTTGTTGTCATGGTGGGGTTGTACCTGCCGCAGTCGCTTTCGCCCAATTTTTTGCAGAACCAGCGTGGCCTCGACCTTCCCGCCATCGGCCGGCTGGTTGCGGTTAGTAATGTCGGCATTGTGGTGCTCAATCTGGTGTTTGGGCAGTTCGCCACCCGCACGGGGTTCGTGCTCAGCCAGGCCGCGGTGGCCGTGTTCGCCCTCTTGCTCTGGCAGGGGGAGACGTTCGGTTGGTTCGCCGGGGCCTATTTTCTGTTGGGCGGCTACCGGGTGGCGCGCAATCTGGCCATCGCGCAGGTGGCGGATTTCGTCAACATCGGCAAAACCGGCGTGGCCTACGGTATCACGGAAACGATTTCGCTGTTAGCCAGCTTTGTAGCACCGCCCATCGCTGGCGTGTTGTACGCGCAAAATCCGGTCTGGATGTACACGGTCTCGTTGGGGATGATCGTGGTGACGGTTGCGTTGAGTGTGCGTTTTTTGCCGCGTTCCCACCTCGTTAAACCATTCACAAAACTTTCTGAGCCGTGAGGGGTTTAGACAAAAGGAAGGTACACAAGAAACACAAAGTAGAGGCGGAGCGTTTTTCGCCAGCATTTTAGCGAGGTTCTATCCTGTTGGAGGATACTATGCCGGATAATGTGCTTGCCTGGGGCATCGACCTGATTCTCAGCCTGCAAGGTTGGGGGGAGGGGCTGCTCGGGCCGATGAATTTTTTTACCTTTTTAGGGCGGGAAGAATTCTTTTTGCTGTTGATGCCGGTGTTGTATTGGAGCGTCGATAGCCGCGTCGGATTGCGCATCGCCATCTATTTGACCACCAGCAGCTTTTTGAACGGTGTGGTCAAAGTGGCGTTTCACGCCCCCCGTCCGTATTGGTTCGATACGCGTGTGCGGTTATTGGGCGCGCCTGAGTCCTCTTTTGGTATCCCTTCCGGGCACGCGCAAAATGCGGTGGTGATTTGGGGGGGGCTGGCCGCCGCGCTGCGCAAAGGTTGGGGGTGGGTGGCGGCGATTGCGTTGATGTTCTTGATCGGGTTTTCGCGGCTGTATCTGGGTGTTCACTTCCCCACGGATGTGCTGGCCGGATGGGTCATCGGTGGGGTGTTGTTTGGGCTGCTGATCTGGCTGGAGTCACCCGTCGTTCGCTGGTTCCGGCGGTTCACACTGCGCGGCCAGATCGCTATTCTGTTTGGCCTCTCGCTGGCCGCGATTCTGGTCGCGGCGGGCAGCATCCGGGCCGTGGAGGCTGTGTTCGCCCTGCCCGCGGAATGGGTGCAAAACGCCGCGCTGGCCGCGCCCGAAGAACCCATCGCCCCCCTCAGCCTCTCGGGTACGATCACCACCGCGGCCGCGTTCTTTGGGCTGGTGGCGGGCGCGCTGTGGTTGGAGAGGCGCGGCGGTTTTGACGTGCGCGGGCCGCTCGCCGCGCGGGCCGGCCGCTTTTTGGTCGGGTTGGTGGGTGTATTGCTGTTTTGGATGGGGCTGGACGTGCTCTTTGGCCTGATCGCGGCGGATGAGTCTCTGTTGGGGTACGTTTTACGCTTCATCCGTTACAGTGTGGTGGGGGCGTGGATCACCGCGCTGGCCCCGTTGGTGTTTGTCAGGCTGAAATTGTCAGGCCATCTCCTCGTCCGAAGTTGAACTTCTCCGCGTTCCTGGCCGGAGCGCGAAAAAGGGCGGTGCAGACCACACCGCCCTGTCTTTGCATTCCCTGATGCTGATTGCCGCAAACTAAATTTCCTGCGCGAACTGCGTGCCGTCGCGACGTTTGTACGCGAACCACTGCCGGTAGCCGGTCTCGCACCAGATGTAGTTGTCGTCTTTGCGTACGTTGGTGATCACCGTCCGGTCGCCCTGGCGCATGCGGTCTTTGATGTTGCCTTCCATCACAATCGGCGCGTTGCGCAGGCTCAACGCGCTGACCAGCACCCGGGCCTTGCGCCCAATGCGGGGCAGCGGCTCGTTGTCCCACGGGTCTTCGACCTCGGATGGGGGGGCTTCTTTCTCTTCACCTTCCCCCGCGCCGCCGGCGCCAACACCCGCGCCCACGGTGGTGCCGGCAAATTTCTCCAGGTCTTTCAAGGTGCCGTTGAACACGTTCAGGTCAATTTGTTTGGATTTGCTCCAATCCAGGCCGAAGTCGGGGCCATGACCGCGCTGGGTAAATTGCCACAGGGTCCAGTCTGCACCCTTCCAGGCGTTGGGCAGGAAGGGAGATTTCTGCATCACGGTTTCCACCAGGTCCTCGCTCCAGCGCACGGTCCCGGCAATGCGGTAATTGGCGATCCACAGAGGGTAATCCCTGGCCCACGGCGTGCTGCCCAGGGTGTTCCAGATGCCTTGCGCGGTGTAGATGATTGGTCGTTTGCCAAACAACCGTTCGATTTCTTTTAGGCAGGTCAGTACATCGCTCGATTTGCCGCGCATCTCCACATCCAGCACGGGCGGCAATTCGCCCATGTCGCCGGTGCCCTGCACGATCTCGAAAAACTTCTGCGCCTGTTTTTCCGGAGTTTGATCGGGTCGCCAGAAGTGGTACGCGCCGCGTAGCAACCCGACCTCTCGAGCCTCCGACCAATGGGTGGTGAACAAAGGGTCGGGCCACACCGCCTCGGAGGCTTTTATAAAGCCGCCCACCGTGCGTTGGGCCAGCAACTTGTAATCCTCGACGATATTCCAACGTGAGATGTCAAACAGCAGTGGCATTTTGGACTCCTTTCATGGTTGAATTTGGGGGAACTCGGAAAAGACGTTGCAGACGGGAACATTTTCCCGTCGAGGGGAGACATG
>JALUWE010000007.1 GCA_027019845.1 Anaerolineales bacterium
CAGATCAGAATCTGGAGCGGGTAGATACGCACATCGCCTGCATTCTCAAAGACGATCACCGGCTCCAGGTCGCCCAGCCACTCGTCGGCCTCACTGACAGAGACGAATTTGGGGTTATCGATGGCCGGGATGCCGTCTTTGGGCGGCCCGCCGGAAAGCACCTCGCTGTACGGGATCGAGTGGATGCTGAAATCGGTGCTGAACTCGCGGGTTGCGCCGAGGGGCGGCTCTTCACCGGGTAGCGGGGTGGAGGTGGCGGTCGGAATGACCACGCCGGATGAAGGTGTATCCGCTTCGGTAGGCGCAGGCGGGGGAGTGTCCTCCGGCGGCGCGGCGGTGGAGTCTGCCGGTTCGGTTGGGGAGGAAGTGGCCGCGGGCGCGCAGGCGCTGAGAAACAAGACGATCAACAGGCCAAATCCAGCGATCGGGCGACGAAAACGAAGAGGGATAGAGGTAAGACGCATGGGCATTCCTTCCTGGGAGCAATTCGAGAACCGCGCGAAACAAATTGTATTATGAATAGGATTGCCCCATGCGCTGTTTTCTTACAGCCTTAATCGAATTCTTAACTGCACACCAACTCGACGCTTGTATAACGTCAATTGTCATTCCAAAGGTGCACACCCTCTCCTGAATATGTTTTCGAGTGTGTGATAGGATACAAAAAAGGGGCACGGCAGGCCCATTGTCATTCTGAGGGAGCGCAGTGCCCGAAGAATCTCCCCCACCATCGTTGAGATTCTTCGCTCCCGCTCAGAATGACCCACAACCCCTGTCATTCTGAGGGAGCGCAGCGACCGAAGAATCCAGCGCAGCGACCGTCGGGGCGACCGGCCGGTCGCCCCGCCCCCCAATAACCACGCCCCGAACAACCGTCTCCCGTCCCCGGTCCCCGGTCGTCCGTCTCCATCTTCCCCACTGTCGCCGAGATTCTTCGCTGTCGCTCAGAATGACGCAAGCAATAGCTGCGCCCAGGATGACACAAAGCAAAGCTGGCATGAACTACGTAGGGGGTGAATTGTATTCACCGGCGGGGTTTGGCAATGCCGCTGCAAAGCCCTTCTAACCAGCCGCGCCCCTCGGGCCTCGCAAGCCTGTGCGGCCTTTATTCATCGTCCTGCAAAAGCTGTCCGGTGATTTTGCGGAATTTTCCGGTCACTTTGCGAATGGTGTCCGAAATGCCGCTGCGCGGCTGGGTTTTGACGCGCTTGGACCTGGTTTTTGGTCGCGTTGCAGAGGCGTGCTTTTCCGCAATTTGCGCCAACACCTGTGTGACGCGTTCTCGAATTTCTTCTACCGGGTGGTGAGTAAGTTGTTTCAAGGCCGGGATAGCAGGTTTCCCAATTTTGATCAGGGCTGAACCGGCCAGCTCGGCCAGCACTTCGTCCTGCCCTTCAATGACAGCCACCAGGGGAGCGGCTGCCTGCGGGTCTCTTAGCTCCCCCAGTGCAGATATGGCATACGCCCGGACTTGTCTATCCTGGTCTCGCAGGCTGCCGATCAGCGCACGCAGGGCGCGTTTGGACTTCACCTTTCCCAAAGAGAACGCCGCCTGGGCACGAACATCCTCGCTGCGGTCATTGAGCAATTTGAGCAGGGTTTCGACCACTTCAGGTTGAGAGATTTCGCCCAGGGCCAGGGCGACATAGGCGCGCACATTGTGGCTCTCGTCCCGAGCGGCCTGGATCAAATGGGGAATGGCCCTCCGCTCGCCGATGTATCCCAGAGCGAGGGCGGCCATGGCGCGTACGTTGTCTGCCGGGTCGTTGGTCAGGGCTTGAATCAAGGTGGGAACCGCGGCGGGGTTTTTCAATATGCCCAGCGCTTCGGTAGCTGCCTGGCGCACCATTTCATGGGGGTCGTCCAGCACCTTTTTGATCAGCGGTTGCAGGGCTTTCTCATGGCCGCTTTCCCCCAGCGTTGCGGCTGCATTCGAGCGTTTGACCCAGTCGAAATCATCCAGCGAGTCAATCAGCCGGTTGATTGCCGGAAGGCCGATTTGGATCAACGCGGAGGAGACTGCATCCTGAACACTGTAGCTTGGGTCCGCGAGGGCATCGATCAAGGCGTCGATAGCGTAGGGGTCGCCGAGTTTTCCTAAAGCGATGGCGGCTTGTTTGCGCACCATTTCATGTTGATCTCCCATCACGTAAATCAGTGGATCGAGCGCCCATTTGTTCCCGATTTCGCCCAACAAATATGCGGCCATGGCGCGGACCTGTTTGTCCACGTTGTGTAAGGCGGTGATCAATAGTTCGGTGGAATCGCTCCCGATTCTTTTCAGCGTTTTAGCGGCCTCGTTGCGCACTTCAACTTCCGTGTCTCCTAACAGCGGCACCAGGGCCTGAATGGCCTTTGGAGACCTAATTCTGCCGAGTGCAGCGGCTGCCATCTGGCGGATCTCGGGCGCACCGTCTCGCAGGGCGTAGATCAAAATCGGAACAGCATCTTCCCCATGTTTGATCAACTCTTTGACCGCTTTACGGCGGGTATTGATATTGGGGTGATACAGATAGTCTCTTAAATAGGCCAGCTTTTCCATGCTCGTCCCTTTGGACACGGTGAATCCGGCAGCTACTCGAGGGTGCGCCAGTTATCCAGTTCTTATTGTAACGCCAATTCGGGATAAGAAGCAAAATGCGTTGTTCCTGTCATCCCTGCGGGTAGGCGACGGTATTGCCGTCGCCTACCCGTCCACATTAGGATGTCCCTTATCCCGAACTCAGATAGGCTGCGCTCCAGATTCTTCGGGCACTTCGTGCCCTCAGAATGACAGGGGGGCATTCTGACAGAACTTACGCACTGAACACCGAGCACCTTCCTCCATTCTCAAGCGGCCGAAGCCTGTTTCATCCTGCGGCGCTCTTTGATGAATTCGAAGATGGCCGGTAGAACGGAAATGAAGATGATAGCCAGAACGACGAACTCGAAGTTTTTTTCTACAAATGGCAGGTTTCCGAAGAAAAAGCCACCCAGCGTAAAGAGCGGCACCCACAGAAACGCGCCTACCACGTTGAAAACAATGAATTTGCCATACGTCATACTACCCACACCGGCAACGAAAGGCGCGAAAGTGCGGATAATCGGAATAAAACGCGCCAGAATGATGGTCTTGCCGCCATGTTTTTCGTAGAATTCGTGTGTGCGATCGAGGTATTCCTTTTTCAAAAAACGCACTTTTTCGCTGAACACACGCGGCCCGATGTAGTTGCCGATGCTGTAGTTGACTGAGTCGCCAACAATGGCAGCCACGAGCAGCACCAGTATCAGCAGATACACGTTCAGCGTGCCGGTGGCGGCGGCAAGTGCTCCAGCCGCAAACAGCAACGAGTCCCCCGGCAAGAAAGGGGTGACGACCAGGCCTGTCTCTGCAAAGATGATCAGGAACAGGACGATGTAAGTCCAGGGGCCGAACAGTTCAATGATGTTACCGAGATAGACATCAAGATTCAAAAAAACGTCAAGAAGGGTGGTGATGATCTCCATTTTGTATTTCGTCTCCAAAAGGGTTCAACGTTGTGGGAAGAAGGCGATACCTGCGTGCGACTTGTCTGCTTTGTACTTGCCTATTTTTCCTCGATAGTAATAGTGATGATTTTATCACCGGGCGGCGGGTTGACCGTTTCACCCGGATTACGCGCGCTCAGTTTCTGGGCGATTTCGATCCCTTCGATCACCTGTCCAAAGATGGTAAAGCGGCCGTCCAGATCGGGCACCGGCCCTAGCGTGATGAAGAATTGCGCGCCATTCGTGTCGGGGCCGGCGTTCACCATGCCGACCACGCCGGCCCGGTCGAATTTCAGTGTGGAAATTTCGTCCCGAAAAGCGTACCCTGGCCCGCCGAAGCCGGTCCCGCTTGGATCGCCGGTTTGAGCAAACAGACCCGGCAGCACCAGATGGAAGGTGACGCCATCGTACCAGCCGTTGCGGGCTAAAAACACGAAGTTGTTGACGGCCAGCGGCGCGATGTCCGGGAAGAGTTCTACGATGATGTCTCCTTTTTCGGTCTGTATGATAGCGGTGTACCGCGCGGTTGGATCGATGACCATCGGCGGGCAGGCACGGTATTGCATTCTTTCCAACGCGTAGAGTCTGATGATGGTGCTCAGGCTGGAATAGTCAGTTGGGCCGTCATAGATGCGCCCATTGATCAGCAGGAAGGGCGTTCCCGGGAGGCCGATGCGCACGCCGGCGTCAAAGGCATTTTGTGCCAGGGTCTTGTTTTTCTCGCTGGTCAGTGCTGCTGTGAACTGTTCTCGGTCCAGGCCCAGTTCCCCGGCACGTTCGATCACCCAGGTGCGAAAATCATCTTCCGAGAACACGGCCCACTCGTTTTGGCGTTGGTAAAGAAGTTGGTGCATTTCCCAAAATTTGCCCTGCTCGCCCGCGGCTTCGGCGGCCTGCGTCGCCAGAGCAGATTTGTCGTAAACGGTGATAAGTGGGAAATGGCGGTAAACCAGACGGACATCGTCGGGAAAATCGGCTTGAAGCTGCGCCAGCACGGGCGCAAGTTGCGCGCAGGCAGGGCATTGAAAATCGCCGTATTCGATGATGGTGAGGGCGGCGTTGGCTGGTCCGATTGTCCAATCCGATTCGCTGACAGGCGGGAAGAGCGAAACGCTGGTCGAATCCGGCTCTGGACTGGCGCTGACCAGCGTGCATTCCATGGCCTCCACCCCCGCTGGCGGGGTGGGAGCGGGTTCTTGCGCGGTAGCCGGGGTAGGGGGGCTGGCGATTGGCGTGCCAGCAGGGGAGACCTGTGAGGTATCCGCAATGGCGGGTTGTGCAGTCGGTTGGTGCCTGGGTGGTTGCTGTGTGGGGCGGCAGGCCGTCAGTGTCACAAACAACAAGATGAGGCCGATTTTTTTCATACGCGTCTTGGGCGCCGGTAAGCGATGGCGTTTGCAGAGCCACATTTTACCAG
>JALUWE010000008.1 GCA_027019845.1 Anaerolineales bacterium
CATCGAAGAGTTCGACATCACCTATTTCAACGGGCCCGATCTGGGCACCCGCATCTCCCAGGCCTACAACATCCAGGGTGTGCCGGAGACGTTTTTCGTGACCAAAAACGGGGAGCTGCGCGAGCCACACATCGGGCCGATGTACCCGCCCACTCTGGATAACATCATCGAAGAATTGCTGGCCGAACCATATCAAGGAAACTGAACCATGTTGAACGACATCGGATTTTTTGCGCTGGCCATCGCCTTTGGGCTGGCTGTGTACGCCTGCGTGGCCGCGTTGTATGGCGGCTGGAAAGCGCGCACGCAGTGGGTAGAGAGCGCACGCAACGCCTCGATTCTGATCTTCCCGCTGCTCACCGTATCCGTAATCATCCTGGTGTACGCGCTCTACCGGCTTGATTTTTCCCTGGCCTACGTCAACGACGTTTCCAGCCGCGCCATGTCGCCCTTTTTGCGGGTGACCGCGCTCTGGGGCGGGCAGAACGGCTCGCTGCTCTTTTGGGCCTGGATCATGGCCGGGTTCGTGATGACCGTGCTGCTGCGCCGCTGGGAGCCTGACCGTGAGCTGATGCCTTACGTGATCTTCACCGCGGTGCTTACCACCGGCTTTTTCGTCGGCGTGACACTCTTCATCGCCAACCCCTTTCAGCGGCTGTGGCACGTTTTGGGCGACACCGAACTCACCCGCGCGGTGTTTCGACCCGCCAACGCCATGGCCTACATCCCAGAAGACGGCGGCGGCCTCAACCCCCTGCTGCGCCACTTCGGGATGATCGGCCACCCGCCGACCACCTACCTGGGCTTCACCGGCTTCGTCATCCCCTTTGCCTACGCCATCGCCGCGCTGATCACCGGCCAATCACGCGGGGACAAGTGGATCCGCGCTACCCGCCGCTGGACTCTGGTCGCCTGGTTGTTTCTCTCCATCGGGTTGGTGCTGGGAGGCCGCTGGGCCTACGACGTACTCGGTTGGGGCGGCTTTTGGGGCTGGGACCCGGTCGAGAACGCCATGCTCCTCCCCTGGTTGACCGGCACCGCGTTCCTCCACTCGGTGATGATGACCGAAAAACGCGGCATGCTCAAAAAATGGAACATGGTGTTGATCATCCTGACGTATTCGCTGGCCCTGTTCGGCACTTTCATCACCCGCACAGGGGTGGTCAGCTCGGTACACGCCTTCGCGCAATCCGCGCTCGGCCCGGCGTTCTTCGTTTTCATCGGTGTCACCTTTATCGGCTCGGTGTGGCTGCTGATCGAACGCTGGGATACCCTCAAATCGGATCACGAGTTGGAGAGCTTCTTCTCGCGTGAGGCCGCTTTTCTGCTGCAAAACATGCTCTTCCTGGCGATTGCGTTCGCCGTCTTCTGGGGCACGGTGTTCCCGCTGATCTCGGAATTGGTGACAGGCACCAAGATTACGGTTGGGCCGCCCTACTTCAAAAAAGTGACCGGGCCGCTGTTTTTCGCCTTGCTGCTGCTGATGGGCATCGCGCCCCTGTTTGCCTGGCGTAAACAGGCGGTCGAGCGGTTGGGAAAAGCGATCCGTTACCCCTTTGCCCTCTCGGTCGTGCTGGCCGTGCTTTGGGGGTACGCCTACCGGGCGCATCCTGCCGCGTACCTGGGGCTGTGGCTGGTGGTTTTCGTCACTCTGGCGATTTTATGGGAGTTTGGCAAAGGCATCAAAGCGCGCACCCGCCGCGGGGAAAACGTTTGGACCGCCCTCCAAAAGCTGATCGGGCGCAACCACCGGCGTTATGGCGGCTACATTATCCACCTGGGTGTGGTAATGATCGCGCTGGGCTTCATCGGAGACAGCTTCCTCAAACAAGAAACCCAGGGCACAGTGGCTGCGGGCGAATCCCTGCAATTGGGAGCGTATTCCTTGCGCTTCGACAACCTGGGTTATTACGCGGGTTCGGACGGGCGCGAAGTCTTAGAGGCGACCACCAGCCTGTTCAAAGACGGCCAATTCGTGCGCACGCTCAACCCGCGACGCGACTATTTCGTGGTGCAACGCCAACCCGTGACCATCCCAGGCGTGTACTCCACCGCAGCAGAAGACGTGTACGTACTGCTGGTGGGCTGGGAGGAAATCGGCCTGGGGGCTTCCACCTTCAAGATGTACATCAACCCGCTGATCAATTGGGCCTGGGTGGGCGGACTGATGTTGATTGTGGGGACGCTGATCGCGGCCTGGGGCCCGATGAGCGGCCAGCGAGAAGTCTCTTATGCGCTCAGGCGTCCAACCGCCCGGCCCCAACCCGCGGCTGGAGACTGAGCGAGAGGTGTAACCATGCGAATCCGAAAACTGATGCTTGCCGTTTTGGTCTTTGCCGCCAGCTTGCTGGCCGTCGGCGTGGTCTATGCACAACAAGAAACGCCCAACACCCCCACCGACAACGAGGTCAATGAAATTGCCAAAAAGCTGTACTGCCCGGTTTGTCCGAACACCCCCCTGGATGTGTGCGAAACGCAGGCCTGCCAGGACTGGCGCGCCCTGATCAAGCAGCAACTTGCCGAGGGGTGGACGGAGGAAGAAATTTTGAATTACTTTGTGGTTCAGTATGGCGAACGGGTGCTGGCCGAACCGCAACGCCGCGGTTTCACCTCCCTGGTGTGGGTGCTACCGGTGACCGCGGCGGCTCTGGGCGCGGTGGTGGTCTGGCAGGTGGTCAAAAGCTGGCAGGCGGCGCGCCTCCCGGTGCAAAATGACCTGATGGAGATACCCGACATCGATCCCGAAGTGCGGGCGCGTGTGGAACAGGAACTACGCGCCCTGGAAGAGGAACTGTAAGGAGATTTGGATGAACATCGGCTCGCTACTCGTTGCCCTGGCGATTGTGATCGCGGTGCTCCCCTTTGTGTTGGAGCCGCTGTTGCGCAAACCCGCGAAAAACACCCTGTCTCTCTCTACAGCCAATGGCAACGACCCAACGGAAGAACACCGTGCGGTGTTGCTCGCGCTGCGCGATCTGGACTTCGACTACCAGCTCGGCCAGGTGACGGAAGAGGACTACAAGTTGCTGCGCGCCCAGTTGGTGGCGCAGGCTGCCCGCTTTTTGCAACAGCAGGAACAGGTCAGCGATGAGCGCATCGAGGCGTTGATCCGCGCCCGCAGGCAGGCCAGAGCGCAACACGGCGAATGTCTGGAGTGCGGGCACGGGCTGTCCGAGGAAGACCGCTTCTGCCCGCGTTGCGGCACGCCGGTTCCCCAGCCCTGCCCAGAATGCGGCCACTCGCTTTCCCCGGAAGACCGTTTTTGCTCTCGATGTGGATACGCGCTGGAACCGGAAACGGAAAAGTCACTGCTATGAAACGCATCCTGATACCCTTCTTCATCGCGCTGATATGGCTGGCCGCCTCCCCCCTGCGTGCCGCCGCGCAAACACCCTCGCCCCCTGCCGATGAGCAGATAACCTGGACCGGAGAAGTCACCGGCACGGTGCTCAACGTCAACCAGCCGGACGAAGCGGTCGGACCGACCGCTCTGATGCTGCACGTGTGGGACCAGAACTTCAACGAAGCCACCATGCTCCACGGCGAAACCGAGGCGGACGGTAGTTTCCGCTTCGAGGAGGTCCCCTTTCAGGAGGGCTATTTTTACGCGGTGATGGCTTCCTACCAGGAGGCGAGCTATTTTTCGGACCCTGCCGTTCTCGCAGCGGGGGAGACCTCGCTGCAAATCGAAGTGCCCGTGTATGAGAGCAAAACCGACCTGGAAGGGGTACAGATCGACCAGCTGCACGTTTTGTTCTTCTTTACACAGGGCGGTGTGGGCATCACCGAGGTCTACATCCTTTCCAATCTGAGCGAGCGCACGGTGCGTGATGCGGTCACGATTGACGGAAGCGACGACACCGCCACGGTGAAGTTTTTCCTGCCGCCCGAGGCTGCCAACGTCACCTTCAACAGCGACGATGGTGAGCGTTTCGTCCGGTTTCCGGGCGGATTCGCAGACCGGCAGCCCATCGTCCCCGGTGAGGAGAGCGCGCAGATCGCGGTCAACTACATCCTGCCTTACGAAGACAGCCTGACCTACACACTGCAACCCCCCTTGGACACCACCAACGTCAACTTCCTGCTGGCTGCCGATGCCGGTGTGAGCATCAAAGGGGAAACCCTGGTCTCCAGGGGCGTGCAGCAGCTGCCGGACGGCACGCCGCTTGCCATCTACCAGGCTGGCGAGCTGCAAGCAGGTGAGCGCGTGCAGGTTTTCCTTTCGGGAGAGCCGCAAGTGCCGGCTGCCGCGGCCGCGGCGGGCGATACCTCGATTGGCGTTCCTTCCCGGCAGGAGTTGGCATGGGGCGGCATCGCGTTGGGGCTGGCCCTGATCGGCCTGGGTATCTGGTGGTATCGCCGGCAGGAGCAAGCAGAACCTGAGGCATTGGCTGTGCCGGAAGAGGCGGGCCTGGAGTGGTTGATCGCCGAAATCGTACAATTGGATAAAGCCTATGAGCAGGGCGAGATCGATGGGGAGAGCTACCATCTCCGCCGGGCGGCCCTCAAACAACAGGCAAAAACACTGTTGAGCAGCCCATTCCAACCCGAGGAAAAAGGAGCGTAGGGTGAAAATGCGCCGATTTGCGATTTACCCACTCTTACTCGTGCTGGCGGCTTTGATTTTGTCGGCCTGCGCGCCACGCCAGCCGCGCATCGAAGTGGAAACCGACAGCGTCGATTTTGGCGAAATGATCAACGGGGAGATCGCCACCCGAGAGGTGCGCGTGCGCAACGCGGGGGACGCGCCCCTGGTGGTGGAAGCTGTGAGCACTTCCTGCGGCTGTACCACGGCCACCCTGGAGCCGATGACCATCCAACCCGGTGAAACCGCGCTGCTGCGCATCGAATTCGATTCGGGCGCGCACGGCCCGGAGGCAAACGGACCGCTCACCCGGCAGGTGTTCATCGCCTCCAAC
>JALUWE010000009.1 GCA_027019845.1 Anaerolineales bacterium
CATTCCCCGCCAGGTGACAGTCACTTTGGAAGTGACTGTCACTTGCCTGTCACCCGCCTCACCATTGCACACCCCTCCACACCCCGCCAGGTGACAGTCACTTTGGAAGTGACTGTCACTTGCCTGTCACCCGCCTCACCATTCGTTGCCTTTGCCCCCCGGCATCTTTTACGGATTTTCGGGCCGCTTCTTCGCCCCCCGCTCCAGAAAGGCGCGCTCGATCACCTCCGAACGGGTTACGATCCGGCGGTACCAGTGCAGGGTGAGTTCCTGCTTTTCGGCCTCCGAAAGCCCCCAGCGAATGCCGGACTGCCGCAAACGGGCGATCACCCGGTAGAGCGTCATCGCCACACTGACCGAGATGTTGTAGCTCTGGGTGAAGCCGAACATCGGCAGGCGCAGGTGCATGTCAGCCTGCTCCAGCGCGTAAGGTGTCAGGCCCTCCATCTCGGTGCCGAACAGAAAGGCCAGCGGGCGTTCGAGCGGGATGTCGTCCGGGGTGTGGCCCTCCACGACCGGGGAGGTCGCCACCAGCGTGTAGCCGCGGGCGCGCAGGGTTTGCAGGCAGGCGGGGGTGTTGTTGTGCTCGCGGCGGTTGAAGCGGTGCAGGGTCAGCCACTTGCTGGCCCCCAGCGTCACATCGGGGTTGAGGCGGTAGCGGTTGCGGTTCTCGATGATGTACACATCCTGCAATCCCAGGCATTCGCTGGTGCGCAGCGTGGCGCTGGCGTTTTGCGGCTGGTAGATGTCTTCCAGCGCCAGCGTGACGTAGCGGGTGCGGTTTTCCAGCACCTGCGCGATTTTGGCGCGCTTATTTTCGGTCACAAACTGCCCCAGGTGGGCGATCAAACGGGAGCGAGTCTCGGCGTCCATCGTGTGAAAGTGTAGCACGGGATGGGGAAATTGGGAATTGGATTTGCGCAATTACGCCATTCCCCAGTTCTTCATTTCGCCCCCTGCCACCCTATACCCAATTCCCCCCAAAAGCGATAGAATCTCTCCGGCATGTTTACCCCATTTTCGGACACCCGCCGGGAGGCGGGCAGGGCCATCCTGCTCCTGCTGGCGCTCGCCTTGTTCGGCTGCACCCGATCGGCGAACCCGGCCAACGCGCCCTGGCAGACGCCCGCCAACGGCCAGACAGCGGCCCCGGACAGCCCCCCGGCCTCCAGCGCCCAGCCGGAAGCCGCGCCTGCCGCCTACACCCCCACCCCGGACCCGCCGCACGACATCCCCGGCCTGCGCCAGGAGGCCGAAGAATACGTGGTCCAGCCCGGCGACACGCTGATGCGCATTGCCCAACACTATAACGTCACGGTCGAGCAGATCGCGGCGGCCAACGACCTCCCGAACCCCGACCTGCTCGAAGTCGGGCAGGTGCTGCAAATCCCCGCGCCCCCGCCGCTGGACACCGGCCCGGGCCTCAAAATCATCCCCGACTCCGAGCTGGTATACGGCCCTTCCAGCGCGGACTTCGACATCACGGGCTTCATCCGGCAGCAGGGCGGCTATCTGGCAAGTTACCGGGAAGAAGTGGACGGGGAGATGCTGAGCGGCGCGCAGATCGTCGCGCGCATCGCGCAAAACTACTCGCTCAACCCGCGGCTGCTGCTGGCCGTGCTCGAGCACCAGAGCGGCTGGGTGACCAACCCCAACCCGGACCCCGCGGGGCGGCCCTACCCCATCGGGTTGCCGGACCCCCGGCGGGAAGGCCTGTACCGGCAGCTTGCCTGGGCCGCGGACCGTCTCAACCGCGGCTACTACCTGTGGCGGGTGGAGGGCATCGGGGCCTGGGTGCTGCCCGATGGCAGCCTGGTCCCGATCAATCCGACCATCAACGCGGGCACCGCTGGCGTGCAGCAACTGTTCGCCTCTCTGTATTCCTTCGAGGAATGGCAGCAGGCGGTCTCGGAAAGCGGGCTGCTGGCCACCTTCACCCGCCTGTTCGGCTACCCCTTCGCCCTGACCTACGAGCCGCTCATCCCGGCGTCCCTGGTGCAGCCCGAATTGCGGTTGCCGTTCCCTGCCGGCCAGTTGTGGTCCTTTACGGGCGGGCCGCACGGTGGCTGGGACAGCGGCTCGGCCTGGGCTGCGCTGGATTTCGCGCCCCCCGGCGAGGCGGCCGGCTGTGTGCAAAGCGACGAATGGGTAACAGCCATGGCCGATGGCCTGATCGTGCGCACCGGCAACGGCGCGGTCGTCCAGGACCTGGACGGCGACGGGCTGGAGCAGACCGGCTGGACCATCCTGTACATGCACGTGGAAAGCCGCGAGCGGGTGCAAACGGGCACCCGCGTCCAGGCGGGAGACCGCATCGGGCACCCCTCTTGTGAGGGTGGCATCGCGACCGGTTCCCACGTTCACGTCGCACGCCGGTATAATGGGGAGTGGATTCCCGCAGACCAGCCCGAACTGCCCTTCGTGATGGACGGCTGGGTGGCCTCGGGCGCCGGTACGGTATACGACGGGTATCTGACCCGCGAGGGTCAAATCGTAGAGGCATATGGTGGTAATTCGGAAATCAACAAGATACAGCGGTAGAAGGTGTGGCGTGCGATGTGCGCTGTGCGGTGTGCTGGTCGTGCTGGCTTCGCTGGCCTGCGCGCTGCCAGCCGCGGTGCCGCCCCCTGCGGCCGCCGGGCAACCTTCCCCCATCGTTTGGATGACCAACACGCCCACCCAACCCGCGGGGCAGACCACGGTGGAAGCGACTCCTACCCCGACCGAAAATCCGCCCACGGTCACGCCCGTCCCGACCGTCACCCTGCCGCCGGAAGCGGTCAACACCGCGCCCTACCTGTATTACGCCCAGGCCGGGGACACGCTCAGCGCGCTGGCCGTGCGCTTCTCGGTGCTGCCCGAAGAGATCGTCTCCCCGGATAACCCCATCCCGGAAAACGGGCTGATCGATCCCGGGCAGTTGCTGGTCATCCCGCGGCGGCTGTACAACACCACCGCGGCCACGCGCCTGCTGCCGGATAGCGAAGTGGTTTACAGCCCCTCCGCGATGGACTTCGACATCGAAAAGTACGTGCAGGAAGCGGGCGGCTATTTGAGCACGTATTCCGAGTATCTGGCCGCTACCGGCCAGACCAGCGGCGCGCAGGTGGTCGCACGGGTGGCGATAGAGAACTCGATCAACCCGCGGCTGCTATTGGCGCTTCTGGAATATCAGAGCGGGTGGGTGTTCGGGCAGCCGGGCAGCCAGGCCAAAATCGATTACCCGATGGGGAACGTCGATGGCACCAAGAAGGGGTTGTACAAACAGTTGATGTGGGCTATCGACCAGCTTTCGATTGGCTACTACGGCTGGCGTGAGGGGCTGTTGACCGACATTTTGTTCTCGGACGGGGTCTCAGCCCGGCTGGCGCCGGACCTGAACGCGGGCACGGTTGCCATTCAGTATTTCTTTGCCCAGTTGTATTCCAGCGCGGAATGGGTACAGGCCACCAACCCGGACACCGGCTTTCCTGCGCTGCACACCACCATGTTCGGGGACCCGTGGGCGCGCGCCGCGAGTGTGGAGCCGCTGTATCCACCCACCCTGACCCAGCCGCAGCTGATTCTGCCCTTTGCGGTGGATCAAATCTGGAGTTACACCGGGGGGCCGCACGGCGCCTGGGCGCGCGAAGGCGCGCGCGCCGCGCTGGATTTCGCCCCCGGCAGCGTGGAGCAGGGCTGCGCGCCCTCGGACAATTGGGTGGTGGCTCCCGCGCCGGGGCTGGTGGTGCGCACTGCGAAAGGCATCCTGGCGCTTGATCTGGACGGAGATGGCCGCGAGCAAACCGGTTGGGTGATCGTTTATCTGCACATCGCCACCGAGAACAAAATCCCGGTGGGCACCTGGGTGGTGACCGGTCAATTCCTGGGCAACCCCTCGTGCGAGGGGGGGTTCTCCACCGGCACTCACGTCCACATGGCGCGCAAGTACAACGGGGAATGGATTCCGGCCGACGGGCCGATTCCCTTCGTGCTCAGCGGATGGCGGGCGCGCGCCGGGGCCAAACCGTACGAGGGCGCGCTGGAGCGGGATGGGGTGATCATCCAGGCCAACCAATACGGCACGTTCGAGACCAGAATTTCACGGAAGGAGAACGATCCCTGAGGGATCGAAAAGCGTAAAACGTAAAGTGTTATGAATTGCTATCCAACACACTGTATCCGAGGATGGAGGATGGTGATGGCAGGGGCGTTGTTTTTGTTGATTACAGCCTGCCAGAGCGCCAGCGCTTCGGGGTTGATTTTGCCGACCCCCAGCGGGGATGCCTCTACTCCGGAGGCGGCTCTCTCCCCGGAGGAGGCGCTGCCCCCCTTCCCAACCCGCCCGCTGTACGCGCCCGGCGAGCTGGTCGAGTACGTCGCCCAGACCGGGGATACGCTCCCCGCGCTGGCGGCACGCTTCAACACCAGTGTGGCGCAGATTCTGGAGGCCAATCCCTTCATTCCGGAGAACGCCACCACCATGCCGCCGGGGATGCCGATGCAGATTCCGATCTACTACCGCCCGTTGTGGGGCACCCCTTACCAGATTCTGCCGGACAGTCTGTACGTCAACGGCCCGGCCGCGGTGGGTTTCGATACACAGGCCTTCGTGGAGAGCCAGCCCGGCTGGTTCAAGGATTTCGCGCAATACGCGGCGGGCGCCAACCGCAGCGGCGCGGAGATTGTGGAGCTGGTGGCGACGAACTTCAGCATCAGCCCGCGGCTGCTGCTGGCCCTGCTGGAACATTGGACCGGCGCGTTGAGCCAGCCGGCCCCTCCCGGCAACCTGGACGAATATCCGCTCGGCTATCGGGAGGCGCAATCCCGCGGGTTGTATTTACAGCTGGTGTGGGCCGCCAACCGGTTGAACAACGGTTATTACGGCTGGCGGACAGGTGAGCTGATCGAGTTC
>JALUWE010000010.1 GCA_027019845.1 Anaerolineales bacterium
CCAGTGCTCCCCAGTGTTCAGTGCCTTCAACGGTTTCAGCGTTCCCACCTGCCTACCTGCCCACCCCCTCATACCAATCCAAATCCAACAACATCACACGCTCCATGCCGGGGCGGATCAGGTGCTGCATGACCGCGGCCATGTAGTCCGGCGAGCGGGGCATGTCGTTCTCCAGCCACCACTTGACCAAAAACAAGATCGCACCCGACAGGTAGTTCGCCAATAGCGGGATTTCGACCGGCGAATCCCCCCCCAGGAGCAGTTTTTCCAACATATCGGCAATCAATTCTGCAAAGCGGCTCTGCAGGCGGTTGTACAGCACCATGCCGCCCTGCCCGCTCAAGATCATGCGGTAGAGCTGGCTGTTCTGCTGTGCTTCCTCGAACAAGATGCGGCCCTGCACGGTATCTTCGGCCAGCAGCGCCTGCTTGAACAGCGGACGGATACGCTCGGCCACCTGCTCGAAGATCGCCTCGATGTTGGAGGCCAGCAGATCGTCCTTGTCGCGGTAGTGCAAATAAAACGTAGCCCGCCCCAAATTGGCGCGCTCCGTAATTTCGCTGACCAGAATGTCGGCGTAGTTCTTCTCCATCATCAATTCCATCAAGGCATTGAACAACATCTGGCGCGTGCGCTGCACCCGGCGGTCTGTTTTCTTCTTTTCGGACATCATGATCACCTCGTTTGATGCTCGAGATTGGGGATTCAGGTTTCGATTCCAGAATGATCCCCCGCCCCTGCTCCCCGCTCCCTGATTCTAGACGCCTGTCCATTATCAGACACGGCCCCGAAATGATTGTTGACACACAATGACAATTTCTGTAAACTAAGGCCATAAATTGACACAATGTCTATTTTTGAAGGATTATATCACATCCTCCCAAAGGAGAATCGCACCATGAAACGTCTCATCACCCTTTCCCTGCTCATCGTCAGCCTGAGCCTTTTCCTGATCGCTTGCAGCCTGGGCGCGCCAACGCCCACGCCGGACATCCAGGCCACCGTCAACGCCTCGGTCATGGCAACTGCCACCGCGGAGGCCGAGCTGCAAGCGATGGTGGACGAGGCCGTGAACGAAGCGGTCGAAGAGGCCGTGGATGAAGCCGTGGAGGAGGCGGTAGACGAAGCCGTCGCCGAAGCCGTTGCCAACGCTACCCCGGCCCCGGAATACGAGACATACACCGAGGAGGAACTGGTTGTAGCCATCGAAGAAACCGTGGACGAAGCCGAAGGCCACACCGAAGCCTACTCCCAGGCCGCCACCGAAGCCGCCAGCGACGGTGAAATCACCCCCGAGGAAGTGGAAGAAATCGAAACCTACGTCTACCTGAGCGAAGAAAGCCTGAACGAACTGGAGGCCATGATCGCAACCTACTACGCCCTGTACGGCGAGGATATGGACGCGCTGGTGGCCGAATTGGCCGCTATCGAGGAAGAACTGGCAACACTCAACCAAAACCTGGAAGCGATGATCGCGGTGTTGGAAGACATCAACGCCACCCTGGAAGCCGGGCTGGAACTGGCCGAAGAGACCATCGCCCAACTGGAAGAAGCCGCGCAGCAGGCGCAAACCGCAGCCGCCGAACTCGGCGCGCTGGCGCAAACCTGGGCCGAGAACGCACAATCCAACTTGCAAAACGCGCAGGAAGACCTGACCGCACTGCTGGAAAACGTACAACCGGACGAGATAGCCGGGAGCTACGCGGAGGCCATCGAGCAGCTGATCACCTACGCCGACACCGTCAAAGCCGCGCTGGCAGACAACATCATCTCCGTCTCCGAAATGCAAACCCTCGCCCAACTGGGCGCCAACGCCCAGGCCAGCCTGAACGCCACCGCCGCGCCCCAGGCCGATATGTTCGCCAACAAAATCAACACCCTCAACCAGCAAATGGCCCGCGGCGACATCGCCGCCGCGCAGGCTGGCTTGAATGACTTGCAGCAGCAAATCCCCCAACGCCCCACCGGCCCCGGTGGAAGGCCCTAAAGTGTTCAGTATTCAGTGTTCAGTATTCAGTGTTCAGTGTTCAGTGTTCAGTCAAGCACCAACCAAGCAACCATGAAAACACCCATCCCCCTCGCCCGCGGCTCGTTCCTGTTCGGGAACGCCGCCGCCCTGCGCAAAGACCCGCTCGGCACCCTGCACCGCGCCTGGAAAAAATACGGCGACCTGGTCGAAATATCGCTCCCGCAGCGCAGAATGTTCGTCGCCTCCCACCCCGATCTGGTATCCGAGATATTCGTCCACGGCAAACACCGTTTCTTGAAACCTGCGGCCCAGCCCGGCAGCGAGGGCCTGGAACTGGTATTAGGCAACGGCCTGGTGACGAACCCGGAGCACGATAGCTGGCTGCCCCAGCGCCGCATGATCCAGCCCATGTTCCACCGCCGGCGCATCGCTCAAATGGGACAAACCATGGTCACGGCCATCGCCGATATGCTGGCACGCTGGGAAAAAAGCTACCCCTCCGGCACAATGCTCGACCTCCACCACGAGATGACCGCCGTCACCCTGGACATCATCAACCGCACCATGTTCAGCACCACCGGCGCGGACCAGCAGGCGGACCGCGTGGGCGCGGCGGTTGGTCTGGCTGCTGAATTCGTGTTCCAACGCGGCCGCAGCCTGCTGCGCCCGCCGCTCTCCTGGCCGCTCCCGCGGCACCGCGCCTTTCTGCAATCTCAGGCCGAAATGGACCAAATCATCGACCGTATCATCCAGCAGCGCCGTCTTTCGGGCCAGCAGCACGATGACCTGCTCGACATGCTGCTGGCCGCGCGTGACGAAGAAACCGGCCAGGGTATGAGCGAAGCACAGTTGCGCGACGAGGTCAAGACCATCTTCGCCGCGGGCCACGAAACCACCGCCAACGCCCTCACCTGGACGTGGTACCTGCTTGCCCAACACCCAGACGCCCTCCACCGTTTGCAAAACGAACTGGACCACACGCTCCAGGGCCGCCTGCCCACGCCCGAAGACCTGGAAAACCTGCCCTACACCCGGCAGGTCTTCCAGGAAGCGCTGCGCCTGTATCCCCCTGCGCCGCTCGTGCCGCGTTACCTGCCCGCCGCGGCCCCCCTCGGCGATCACCTCCTGCCGCCTGACAGCATGTTGATCGTCTCGATCTTCAACATCCACCGCCACCCGGACTTCTGGCAGCGTCCCGATACCTTCGACCCCGACCGTTTTTCATCCGAACGCAGTGCCGGGCGTCACCGCTACGCGTTCATGCCCTTTGGCGCGGGCCCGCGCATGTGCATCGGTAACCACTTTGCCATGCTGGAGGGCACGTTGCTGCTGGCCGCCACGGCCCAGCGCTATGAGTTGCAACTGCTCCCCGATCAGACGGTGGAGACGCAAGTTGCCGTCACCATGCGTCCGAAGGAGGGCTTGCCCATGCGACTGCGCGCGCGGCAGGGGAAAGTTATTCGCCCCAGGTCTTGACATATTCCCCGCTTTCATCGTAAGATGCACGCACATGATCACAATCACCGAACGCGCCCGTGAAGGGCTGTCTAACATTTTGAACGAAAAGCGTGGAAATCAGATCGTGGGCTTGCGTCTGCAAGTGACCGGCGGTGTGCCCGGCGCGTACCAGTCGAATTTCCGGCTGGTCAAACAAGGAGAAGCACAACCGGACGACATCGTTCTGGACGAAGGGGATTTCAAAGTCTTTCTCGACCCCAACAGCGCGGCCAAACTAAAAGGCGCGAAAATCGACATCGTGCCCACTTTTCGCGGGCCGAGTTTCAAGATCGATTACCCCGCTCCCGAATGGGATGATCCGCTCGCACAGCAGGTGCAGGAGCTGATCACCAACCGGGTCAACCCCGGGGTGGCCGTACACGGCGGTAACGTCAGGTTGGTGGGGGTGGAAGACGGGGTCGTCTATCTGGAATTTGGCGGCGGCTGCCAGGGATGCGGGCTGACGAACGTCACCCTCAGACAAGGCATCGAGGTGATGCTCAAAAACGAAATTCCCGCCATCCGAGGGGTGGTCGATAAGACCGATCACTCGCGGGGCACGAATCCGTTTTACCGGCCTTCGGAAGCCGGACTAGAGGGGGAGTCGCCGCTGGCCCCCTGATTTGGCGTCTACTCCAATGCGGCCAGAATTTTCGTCTCCGGCAGAGGGCGACTGATGCCCTGCCAGAGTTTCGCACCCTCCGGGTCCTCCCGCGTATCGCAATAAATCTCCAACCCGTTCCCGTCTGGATCGCTGAAGTACATAGCCCAGCTGATCAGGTGGTCTACCGGGCCGGCGCGTATTCCGGCCTCTTTCAACTTCTTGTACGCCAGCGCAAAGGCACGCTTGTCCGGTACCTCGAAGGCCACGTGGTATAGCCCTACGCTGGATGGGTGGGGCTGCTCCGCGGAGGCGCCTACCTGGTTCAACGCGATCTCGTGATGCACCTCGCTGTCGCTCAAGAACGCGTAGCGGTCGCCTACGCGCTCGATCAGCTTCAGGCTGAAAAAAGTGGTGTAGAACCGGACGCTGCGCTCCAGATCGCGCACTTTGAGATGGGTATGTCCGAGGCGGGTTTTGTACATCACATTCTCTCCTGATTTTGCACCCAGATTCACGTCGGTGCCGGTTGTGCCTCCATGTCTTTCGACTATCCGGGCTTGTGTATCTTGAAAACAAAATGGGATGCGGCCGAATGACCGCATCCCATATATCATAACACCAAACACTCCACATCTCAGGGCTTGATGATGATGGGAAGGTAGTATGTTATCGACGTAGGAGTGGGAGTGGGAGTGGGCGTCGGCGTGAAGGTGGGGGTGGGGGTTGGCGTCGGCGTGTTGGTGGGTGTGTTGGTAGGCGTTGGTGTGTTGGTGGGCGTTGGTGTGTTGGTAGGTGTGTTGGTGGGCGTCGGCGTG
>JALUWE010000011.1 GCA_027019845.1 Anaerolineales bacterium
GGAATTACCCAATTACCCAATTACCCAATTACCCAATTACCCAATTACCCAATTACCCAATTGCCCCAATTACCAATTTGCCAACCTAAAAACTCAGGAGCATACATGACCACCCACTACGACATCAAAGACCCCGCATTGGCCGAGGGGGGACGCCGCAGAATCGACTGGGCCAGCCGCGAAATGCCCGTGCTGGCGCAGATCAGAGCACGCTTTGAAAAAGAACGTCCCCTCCAGGGGCTGCGTCTCTCGGCCTGCCTGCACGTGACCACCGAGACCGCCAACCTGATGACCACCCTACAGGCCGGCGGCGCGGACGTGGTGCTGACCGCCTCCAACCCGCTCTCCACCCAGGATGACGTGGCCGCCTCGCTGGTGATGCACAACGAAATCCCGGTATTCGCCATCAAAGGCGAAGACAACCCCACCTACTACAAGCACATCCACGCGGCCATCGACCACGCGCCCCACATCACCATGGACGACGGCGCGGACGTGGTCAGCACACTGCACAAAGACCGCCGCGAGATGCTCGAAAACGTGATCGGCGGCACCGAAGAGACCACCACCGGCGTGATCCGCCTGCGGGCGATGGCCGCGGACGGCGCGTTGGAGTTTCCGGTCATCGCAGTCAACGACGCCCAGACCAAGCACTTCTTTGACAACCGCTACGGCACCGGGCAGTCCACCATCGATGGCATTGTGCGCGCCACCAATATCCTGCTGGCCGGGAAAACATTCGTGGTGGCCGGGTACGGCTGGTGCGGCCGCGGCCTGGCCATGCGGGCGCGCGGCATGGGCGCCAACGTGATCGTCACCGAGGTGGACCCGCTGCGCGCCCTCGAAGCGGTCATGGACGGTTTCCGCGTGATGCCGATGGTCGAAGCCGCCAAAATCGGCGACATCTTCTGCACCCTGACCGGCGACATCAACGTGATCGACAAGCACCACTTCGAGGTGATGAAAGACGGCGCCATCGTCTCCAACTCCGGGCACTTCAACGTCGAGATCAACATCCCCTCCCTGGAGGAAATGGCGACCGAAAAACGCCGCGTGCGCCCCTTCGTGGACCAATACCGCCTGCCGGATGGCCGCGCCATCCACATCCTGGGCGAGGGGCGGTTGATCAACCTGGCTGCCGCGGAGGGCCACCCCGCCAGCGTGATGGACATGTCGTTTGCCAACCAGGCGCTGGCCGCGGAATACATCGCTAAAAACGCGGACAAACTGGCGCGCAAAGTGTACGGTGTGCCCGAAGAGATCGACAAAGAGATCGCCCGCCTGAAACTGGAAGCCATGGGCGTCCAGATCGACACCCTGACCGAGGAGCAGGTGGCTTATTTGAATTCCTGGGAAGAGGGGACGTGAGGGGATTTGTCTGATTTGTCTTATTATCTATCGCCCGCGCCGCTCGCGTCGTTTGCGCTCTTTTTCTTCGGTCTGTTTTTGCATTCGGACGATGCGCCTTCTGGCCTCCGCGGCTTCGCGGGTGCGCTGCCAGGCTTGCTCTACCGCCGACACTTCGGCCTGGGTTTCCGGCAGCTCCCCGTAGCGCACTTTCAGGTAGGCGTTGGTGATGGTCGCCAGATCGTGCCGCACCGCGGGCAGGCCGCGTTGCAAAGTGCCCAGGAACTCCAGCGGGGTGTGTGAAGGTGGGCGGGGGAGGTCGATCTCCGCGCTCAAATCCATCAATTGTGCGTAAATGCGCCGGACGCGAGCCGCGGCGCGCAACCGTTGACGCTGGTGCAGACGCCCGCGCCCGGGCCGGCTGCCGTCCTGTTCCTCGTGCCGCGCTCTCACGCGTTTGCGAAGGTATTCGAGCCACTCTTCGGGTTGGATGGCGTATTCCACCTGGCCTCCCCTGCGCCGGGCCGCCAGGCTGAAACGCCACACAAGCAGCAACACCGCGGCCGCGAACAGCGCCACCGCACCCCAATACACCCACGGACGCGCCTCGGGCGGTAGCGCTTCCACCTGAGACGGCAAATCCCCGATGAAGTTCGGCGCTATGCCGGGGTCCTGCTCCCAGGGAGGCAGGGAAGCCTCGGGTTCCGCGGTCGTCTCCACCGGTTGGATGTTGGCCCCCATGAACAGAGCGATCACCAACAGAAAGGGGCTGAGCACCAGGGTGACGATCCCTCCCAGGATCAACCCGATGATGCGCTGGTACACCACCAGAAAACGCCCGGTGGTCAGCAGCGCGAGGGAGAAGCCGGTTCCCACCGTAGCCAGCACCGCCAGCACAATGCCCCCCAGCCAGCTTCGGGTGAACGGATTGCGCCGCCCGCCGCGGAATTTGCCCAACACCGCCACCCGCGCCGCGGCCATGGCCGTCAGGGTAGCGAAGATGAACAAGAAAAACATCTCCAGGCCGGGGAAGTCGCGCTCCGAGGTCAGCGCCAGCAGGCTGAACAGCAGGAACACCCCCACCCCCAGCTTGAAACTGCGCATCACCGCGAAGGTGCCCACCCCGTGCCGGGCGATGTTCAACCCGCGCCACAGCAGCCACGCCATGGCCAGCGCCAGGGCTACCTCGCCGGGCAGCAGACGGGTGATCTCCTCGATGCCTTTCAGTGTGGTGGTAAACGGATCGATGGTGTTGGCCTCCACGCCGGAGAGCAAAACCCGCGCGCCCGCCAACGTGCTAAGCGGGTAGAAAACCAGCCACACCACCCGCCGCGTGGAGGGCAGGATATCCAGCTTGTGGAACGCGCCTTCGGCGGTGACTACCAGCGCCAGATTGAGGGCCAGAAAGAGGAAGACCGCGGCGGTGGGCACCGCGGCAGCCTCCGCGCTCAACGCGCCGGTCATCAGCGCCAGCCAGGTCGTCTCCATCACCACCACCCCGGCCGTTGCCAGCACTTCCCAGGGATTAAGTCGTTTTTCCATTGCTCCTTCGTTCTGCGCTACTCGCGCTCTCTTCGACTTCGTTCAGGATGCAATTACCCAATTACCCAATTACCCAATTACCCAATTACCCATCCTTCGACTACGAGCGGCTGGAGTTCGATACGAACTCTGCCCGCCCTCCGCTCAGGATGCAATTACCCAACTACCCAATTACCCAATCACCCAATACCCAATACCCACTTCACACCTCCTCCCGAAACGGCACATGCACACTTCGCACGCGGGGAATTTCCGGCGGCGGCTGCTGCGCGAACGAGATCAGCGTGATCTTGCGTCCGCGCTGTTGGATGCGCAGCAGTGCCTCGGCCAGGGCCGGGGAGGTGATCGCAGTGACGATCACCAGCGTGGCACCGAAGGGCACGCGCGGCACTTCGCGCAGCAGATAGCGCTCGAACCCGGCAGTGACCAGCGGCGTCACGCCTGCCAGGGCCTCCAGCAGGTGCGCCAACTGCCGCGGGGAGCGCCCCGGTGGAATGCGAAAAGGCTGGTCCGAGTTGGACAGCGCGCCGTTGGAGATCAACCCCACCTGGTAGCCGCTTTCTACGCCCTGCTGCACGAGGGTGGCCGCGGCCTGCACCAGCCGCTCCAGCAGGGCCGGATGGGTGCCCTCCCAATGCCGCTCGAAGGTGGCGATGTTCAGGCACACCACCATCACCTGCGCGGAGGTCGGCTGGTAGACTTTGACCTTCAACTCGCCGGTGCGCGCGGTGGCGGGCCAGTGAACGCGGCGAAACTCGTCCTCCGGGCGGTATTCGCGCACCCCCATCGGGCGGTTGGGGTCCTCGAACAGCCTGCGCCGCGAACGGATGTCCCCGAACGGGTCCTCCGCGGGCAGGTCTAATTCCTCCGCGGGGAGCAGCGCCGGGAACACGGTCAACCGCTCGACCGGGCCGGCCTCCCGCAGGGTCTCGTACATCCCGAACAGGTCCCCGGATTGCAGCCGGGCCGGGCCGACCGGGTACACCCCTCGTTGGCGGAATTTCAGCCTGTAGGTGCGCCGGGCACGCTCGAACCAGCGCAGGCTGAACACGTTGACCAGCATCCCCTCGGTGGGGACGTGGGTGGGCGCCAGCAGGTTTTCCTCCACCGGGCCGACCGCTTTGGGCCACGGGTCTTGCACGCGCAGCCAGGAGAGCGGCAATAGTTTGCGGTTTTCGATTTCGATGGTGAGGGGCACTTCTTCGCCGGGGAAGGCGCGGCGGTAGTAGGGCCGGCGGCGGTAGACCACGTTGTCCAGCGCGTGCTTGTTCCACCAGCTTGCGATGCCGATGATCACGGCCAGCATGGTGGGCAGCGCGACCAGCATGGGCACTTTGAGCAGCACCCCAAAGACGATCAAAATGCCCAGCAGGGGCAGCCAGCGACGGGGTTCCACTCAGGCCTCCACGGGGACGGGCACGGCTTCCACGATGTCGGCCACCAGCTCTTCGGGGGTGCGGCCGCGCAGCTGTGCCTGGGGGGAGATCATCAGCCGGTGGGTGAGCACGTGGGGGGCCATGGCCTTCACGTCATCGGGCAACACGTACTCGCGCCCCTGGATTCCGGCCCAGGCCTGGCAGGCCGCGTATAGCGCCAGCGTGGCGCGCGGGCTGGCTCCCAGCTCGATTTCGTCGTGTTCGCGCGTGGCGCGCGCCACGCGCACCACATAATCGCGCACCGAGGCCTCCACCCGCACCCGGCGGCGTTCGTCTTGCAGTTGGGTGATCTCCTCCGCGCTGGTCACGGCCTGCAAATCGGGCAGGGGATCGCCCTCCCGGAAGCGTTCCAGCATCTCGTTTTCGTCCTCCTGGCTGGGGTAGCCCAGCGCCACTCTCAGCAGAAAGCGGTCGATTTGCGCTTCGGGCAGGGGGAAGGTGCCCTCCAGTTCGACCGGGTTTTGCGTCGCCATGACCAGAAAGGGCCGCGGCAGGGCGCGAGAGACGCCGTCGATGGTCACCTGACGCTCCTGCATGGCCTCCAGCAGCGCGGACT
>JALUWE010000012.1 GCA_027019845.1 Anaerolineales bacterium
ATGACACACCCCTCCTGTCATTCTGAGGGCACGAAGTGCCCGAAGAATCTCCCTCACCATTGTTGAGATTCTTCGCTGTCGCTCAGAATGACGCAGGTAACAGAGGCATGAAATGCGTAACTCCCGTCTCTCGAATTCATAATGGAGTAATGTATGCTCGCGAATTTTGGTTATGGCGCCCTTCTCATCACCTTTCTGCTCTGCCTGTACGGCATCGGCGTATCCATCTATGGCTTGAAAAAATCTCGCCCTGAGTGGGTGGAGAGCGCCCGCTATGCCATGCTGCTGACCTTTCCACTATTGACGCTCTCTGCGCTGGCGATCATCACGTTGCTGGTCACCAGGGCTTACGAGGTGGAATATGTGTCCTCCGTCACCAGCGACAGTATGCCGCTGTACCTTCGGGTGACCGCGTTATGGGGCGGTCAGGCGGGTTCGCTGGTGTTCTGGTCCTGGCTGATGGCGGCTTTTGCCTCCGCCGTTACCCTGCGAAAATGGGACCGCGACCGGGAATTGCTCCCCTGGGTGGTGATCATCAATCTGGTCACGCTGGCCTTTTTCGTCAGCCTGGTCATTTTCGTCGAAAACCCCTTTGTGCGCCTATGGCAACTTCCGAACGGGGATGTGGTCAGCGCGGTGCTCCAACCCGCCAACAGCACGTTGTTCACCCCCGAAGACGGGCGCGGCCTGAACCCGCTATTGCGGCACCCGGGCATGATCGTACACCCTCCCCTGCTCTATCTTGGCTTCGTCTCCTTTGTGGTTCCCTACGCGTTCGCCATGGCCGCGCTGATCACCAAACGCCGCGATGACCGCTGGATCCGCATCTCCCGCCGCTGGACTCTGGTGGCCTGGCTGTTCCTCTCACTGGGGCTGATCGTGGGCGGGCGCTGGGCTTACGATGTGCTCGGTTGGGGCGGCTATTGGGGTTGGGACCCGGTCGAAATCGCCGCGTTCATGCCCTGGTTGACCGGCACCGCGTTCCTACACTCGGTCATGATCCAGGAAAAACGCGGGATGCTCAAACGCTGGAACATGGTGTTGATCATCCTGACCTACGATCTGGTCATCTTCGGCACCTTCCTGACCCGCACCGGCGTACTCTCTTCCGTACACGCCTTTGCCCAAAGCGCGATTGGCCCGCTCTTTTTTGGCTTCATCATCCTGACGTTTGTGGCCTCCCTGGCCTTGCTTGCCAACCGCTGGGATGTGCTCAAATCCGAAAATCAGATGACCTCCATGCTGTCGCGCGAGTCCCTCTTCCTGGTCAACAACCTGGTTTTCATGGGCATCCTGGCGGTGTGTTTCTGGGGCGTGATCTTTCCGCTGGTCTCCGAACTGGTTACGGGGCAGAAAGTGACGGTTGGCCCGCCGTTCTACGAGCGCGCTACCGCGCCGCTGTGGGCCGCTCTGCTGCTGCTCATGGGTGTTGCCCCGCTTTCCGCCTGGCGGCACACCACCACCAAGACCCTGGGACGCGCCATCTGGAAACCCACCGTGGCAGCTTTCGTGGTGGTGGGGTTGATCGCCCTGAGCGGGGTGCGCCATTGGGCCGCGTTGCTGGGCTTTTTGCTGGCCACGCTGGTCGGTTTCGTCACTTTGTATGAATTTTGGCGCGGCGCGGCCGCTCGCAGCCGGGCGCGCGGGGAGAGCCTGCCGTTGGCATTGTGGCGGCTGGCAGGCCGCAACCGCCGTCGTTACGGCGGCTATGTCATCCACCTGGGCGTGGTGCTCATGGCCATCGGCATCATCGGCATCGAGATGTTCCAGATGGAAACCCAGGGCACCATCGCCATCGGAGAGCAACTCAGCCTTGGAGAGTACACCATCACCTACGATTCGCTGGCCGAATTCGACACCCCCGATGGCCGTAACGTGGCGCGTGCCGTGCTCAGCGTCTATCGCAACGGCGAATACGTGGGCGAACTCTACCCCCGCCGGGATTTCTTCTACGAAGCCCAGCAGCCGATGACCATTCCGGGCGTGCGCAGCAGTTGGGAAGACGACTTCTACGTTTTGTTGATCGGCTGGCAGCCGATTTCCACCCAGAACGCGACGTTCAAAATCTATCGTAACCCGCTGGTCAACTGGGTCTGGCTGGGCGGTGTCATCTTCATCCTGGGCACTCTGGTCGCGGCCTGGCCCGAACGCGACCCCGAACCCGTTCACGTTCGCTCTCGCAAGCGGGTGGCTGCCGGTGTCAAGATTTGACCGGCTTGCTTCCCGATTAACCAGATTCTCAACCGCTACGAAAATGTCACCCACCACGCACCACGCAATGCGCCATACGCTCTTACGCATTACGCTCTACCTCCTCATAGCCCTCGCGCTCCTCACCCCCTCCCTGGCCTCCGCGCAGGAACCCACCCCGGTCATCCCGGACGACGCGGTCAACGCCATTGCCAAAGGCCTGTATTGTCCGGTGTGTGAAAACGTGCCGCTGGACGTCTGCCCTACACTGGCCTGCCAGCAGTGGCGGGAACTGATCCGCGAACAGCTGGCCGCTGGCTGGACCGAAGAGCAGGTCAAAGCCTATTTTGTGGAGCAATACGGCGAACGTGTGCTGGCCGAGCCGCCCCGCCGCGGGTTGAACTGGCTGGTATATGTCATCCCGCCTGTGGTGATAGCCGGAGGCGGGTTCCTGGTCTACCAGGTGCTCAGGTCCTGGAACGCGGCCCCCCAACCGGCCCGGGCGCAATCTTTGCCCTCCCCACAAGAACCGGAAGACGAGTACATCCGGCGCCTGGAAGAAGAACTGCGCCGCCGCGATTAGCCCCCCACACCCCCAAACCACCATGGATCTCGGATCGATTTTTTTACTGCTTGCCCTGCTGATCGTCGTCGCCCTTTTCGTTGCCAGACCGCTGATCGACAAACACGCCCTCCTGGTGACGGAAGAGGAACAAACCATTTCGGCCCTGCTGGCAGAACGCGACCGCATTCTGGACGCTTTACACGAACTGGACTTCGATTACAGAATGGGGAAAATCCCCGAGGAAGATTACCCGGCCCAACGCACTCGCCTGCTAAACAAGGGCGCGGCAGTGCTCAAAAAGCTGGACGCCTTACATGCCAATGGCACGAACGGAAAAGATGCCGAGCTGGAGGCTGCTATTGCCGCCCGCCGGAGAACGTTGGCCCGTTCGGGGGACACACCCCAACCGCTGCCCAGACCCGGCTTCCCCGACGATGAGATCGAAGCCCTCATCGCTGCCCGCCGCCGCAACCGCACCGAAAAACCCAACGGTTTTTGCCCCCAATGCGGGCACGCGGTACACAACGCAGACAGGTTTTGCAGCCACTGTGGCGCGGCACTGGGTAATTAGCCCCGAGAGATTAGATGCTCGATCCCATGAAACTTCCGCGAACTCTCTTGCTATCCCCCCTGCTGTTGCTCCTGTTTTTGAGCGGATGCTATTCACTGGCCGAAGATGTCACCCCCCCTCCCGGCTACGAATACCAGCTCCCGCCGCCGACCGAAGACACCATGTACTACCCTCTTGTCCCGCCGGACCCGGAGGCGGGCGCGGCGCTCTACGCCCAGAACTGCGCCGCCTGCCACGGCGTGCGGGGCCTGGGCGACGGCCCGCAGGCATCCCAGCTCCCCAACCCGGTCGCTCCCATCGGAGACCCGGCCCTGGCCCGGCAATCGCACCCTAGCGAGTGGTTCCGCACCATCACCGAAGGACGGCTCGACCGCTACATGCCGCCCTTCCTTAGCCTCACGGAGCGCCAGCGCTGGGACGTGCTCGCCTACGTCTACACCCTCAGCGCGGGGCCGGATGTGGTTGCACAAGGCCAGGAACTCTACCAGGCCACTTGCGCTGCCTGCCACGGCGTGACGGGCCGTGGGGACGGGGTGGAAGCGGCCAGCCTTGCTACCCCCGCCACCGATTTCACCGATCAGCGCTGGATGGCCGAACGTTCCCCTGACGACCTGATCCAGGGAATGGCGCACCCCGGCAGCCCCGATGTGGACGACTTTGCCTCCCAATTGACCGAAGACGAGACCTGGGCGCTCGCGGCCTACTTGCGATCCCTTTCCTTTGCCCAACCCGCCGAAGAGATTGCAGCCGAACCCCCCTATCCGGTTGAAGATACCACTGGAGAGACCGGCCCCAGCGGGGAACAGCCCCCCGAGGAGGCCGCCTCCCCGGCGGACGAGAGTGTAACCCAGCCGGGGTCCGGCACGGTGACCGGCCAGGTGGTCAACCTCTCGGGCGGGGAGGTCCCCTCCGATCTGGCCGTTGTCCTGCACGGCTTCGATCAATTTGAGGAAACCCTCACCATCACCACCACGGTGGGCGCCGACGGCTCATTCGCTTTCGAGAACGTCGAAATGCCCCCGGAACGCGCCTTTATCATCACCGTTGACTACCAGCGCGGTACGTACACCTCAGACGTTGCTGTGATCCAGGAACAGCCCGAAGACCTGGAACTGCCGGTCAGCATCTATGAAGCCACCACCGATACGGATGGACTGGTTATTGAACGTCTGCACGTTTTGTTCGAGTTTGTCGACCCCGAAACGGTGCGGGTGGCCGAACTCTACATCATCTCTAACCCGAGTGATCGGATTGTGATCGCGCCCGAGGAGGGGCAGCCGGTGCTGGAATTCTCTTTGCCCGAAGGCGCAACCAACCTGCAATTTCAAGATGGCAGCTTAGGCCAACAATTCGTGCGTACGCCCGACGGCTTTGGAGACCTGCGTGGCATCCCGCCCGGACAGGGACAGCACCAGGTGTTGTTCTCCTTCGATCTGCCGTACAAACGCAAGGCAGAAATCATCCAACCGCTCGCGCTACCGGCCAACGCGGTCGTAGTGCTCGCGCCGGACGTGGGCGTGCGCGTCAAAAGCGATCTGCTCACCGAC
>JALUWE010000013.1 GCA_027019845.1 Anaerolineales bacterium
ACCAATAACACAGAACGCTCCATTGTTGTCGCCAGTTCAGGCCAATTCTGGCGAAAATTCGCGCCACGCCCCTCTCATGCCAACCCGCTGCCTGGCAAGACATGGGGTAGGGAGGCAGTGTCTCCCCTACCCCTTTGACCGTGAACGTAAGAACCCTGAAAAGCCTGAAAAAACATTGACGACAGCAGGTGTTCCTGATAGACTTTGAGCTTGCTGGCAATTGAGAAATAATTCTCAAGCCCCTTGTCGGTGGAGGGGGGCTTTGGTATAATGCGCCTCGCTTTTCGACAACCCCTTCACACAGTGCTTGCCGACGTAGCTCAACCGGCAGAGCAACCGCCTTGTAAGCGGTAGGTTATGGGTTCAAGTCCCATCGTCGGCTTCCGTTTTGGGTTGGCGCCCGATGTCAAGAACCTTGACGTCGAGCACAAGCCAGGAACGGACCCAAACGCACTGCGGGCAGGTACCGAAGTGGACAAACGGGGCTGACTGTAAATCAGCTGGCATATGCCTTCGGCGGTTCGAATCCGTCCCTGCCCACCTGGCACACAATTGCATTTTGTATCACCAGGCCCTCATAGCTCAGGTGGTAGAGCGCATTCTTGGTAAGAATGAGGTCATGGGTTCAAGTCCCATTGAGGGCTCCTTTTATTGACGGGAGACTTCCGAAGTTTTTAGGCTTCGGAAGTCTTTTGCCCGCATTTTGAAAATTCATCTTTTGAAACAAAACAGGAGAGAAAACCAATGGCGAAGGAGACATTTGAGCGCACCAAGCCGCACCTGAACGTGGGGACGATGGGGCACATCGACCACGGCAAGACCACGTTGACTGCGGCGATCACCAAAGTGAGCACGCTGATGGGCTTTGGGGAGTATTTCAAAGCCTTCAACGAGATCGACAATGCGCCCGAGGAGCGCGAGCGCGGCATCACGATCAACATTGCGCACGTGGAATACGAGACCGAGAAGCGGCACTATGCGCATGTGGACATGCCTGGGCACCGGGACTACATCAAGAACATGATCACCGGGGCAGCGCAGGTGGACGGGGCTATTCTGGTGGTGGCTGCGCCGGAGGGGCCGATGCCGCAGACGCGGGAGCACGTGCTGCTGGCGCGGCAGGTGGAAGTGCCCAGCATTGTGATCTACCTGAACAAGATCGACCAGATGGACGACGAGGAATTGTTGGAATTGGTGGAATTGGAGTTGCGGGAGTTGCTGGACGAGTATGATTTTCCTGGGGACGAGACGCCGATAGTGAGGGGGAGTGCGCTGGCGGCGTTGGAGAGCGAGTCGACGGACCCGAATGCGCCGGAGTACGAGAGCATCCGGGAGTTGATGCGGGTGATCGACGAGTACATACCGGAGCCGCAGCGGGAGGTGGACAAGCCGTTCATGATGCCGATAGAGGATGTGTTCAGCATCAAGGGCCGCGGGACGGTGGTGACGGGCCGGATCGAGCGCGGGGTGATCAAGGTGGGGGAGCCGGTGGAGATCATCGGGCTGCGGGACGAGAAGCTGACGAGCGTGGTGACGGGGGTGGAGATGTTCCACAAGGTCTTGAAGGAGGGGCAGGCTGGGGACAATGTGGGCTTGTTGCTGCGCGGGATTGACCGGGACGAAGTGGAGCGGGGGATGGTGGTGGCGAAGCCTGGGAGCATCACGCCGCACCGGCACTTCATGAGCGAGGTGTATGTGTTGAAGAAAGACGAGGGGGGGCGTCACAAGGCGTTCTTCAGCGGGTATCGGCCGCAGTTTTACATTCGGACGATGGATGTGACCGGGACGATCACGCTGCCGGAGGGGGTGGAGATGGTGATGCCTGGGGACAATGTGAACCTGGAGGTGGAGTTGATCGTGCCGGTGGCGTTGGAGGTGGGGTCGAAGTTCGCCATCCGGGAAGGCGGTCTGACGGTTGGTGCGGGTATCATCACCAAGATATTGGATTAGGTGACTTATGGCAAAGCAGAAGATACGCATTCGGCTCAAAGCATACGATCACCGGGTATTGGACCAATCCGCCAAACGGATTGTGGACACCGCGGAACGCACCGGCGCGCGGGTCGTCGGCCCGGTGCCCCTGCCCACCAAGATCGAACGATTTACCGTGCGCCGCTCGACGTTCATCGACAAAGATTCCCACGAGCACTTCGAGATACGCACGCACAACCGGTTGATCGACGTGCTCGACCCGGACTCGAAGACCATTGACATGTTGATGCGCCTGAACCTCCCCGCAGGCGTGGACATCGAGATCAAAATTTAGCACTTTACGAAGAAGGAAAACGCTTTTAGGACGTGAGATTCGGGCAGCGCAAGAGCTGATTGGTTTGTGAATCGAGCAAACTTCCCCCTGATTTACACCGGTTGGCTGACTGTGTTGTCTGTGGGATGATGCAATCTAGCCCAGGTTGACAGTCCCATTACACTTAGACCTGAGGGTTTCCAGAACCGGAAATCTGAGACGGAAAGAGCGCAAACACACTTCCTCAGGTCTCTATTAGGAGAAAATCGAGATGTTGAAAGGGCTTATTGGCAAGAAAATCGGCATGACCCAGATTTTCGATGAAAATGGCACGTCTGTTCCCATCACACTCATCGAAGCTGGGCCGTGTTACGTTACCCAGGTGCGCGAACCGGCCAGAGACGGTTACTCGGCGGTGCAGCTTGGATTTGGAGAAGTTCCCGCCCGGCGGCTGACCGGAGGCCAGATCGGCCATCTGAAGCGCAACGACCTGCCCCCGCTGCGTTATTTGCGCGAGTTTCGCGTCAAGAACGTCGAAGTGAGCGAGGGCGATAAATTGACCGTGGAGGTATTTTCGGTTGGCGACCGGGTGGATGTGACCGGTACCAGCAAGGGGAAAGGGTTCGCGGGCGCGGTGAAGCGCTACGGCTTTGGGGGCGGCCCCAAGACACACGGCCAATCCGACCGCCAGCGCGCGCCCGGCTCCCGCGGCGCGGGCACCTACCCCGGACGGGTGTGGAAAGGTGCGCGCGGCCCGGGACACATGGGCAACGCTCGCGTTACCGCCCAGAATCTGAAGGTCGTTCTCGTCGATGAGGAGCGCAATCTGATTGGCGTCAGAGGCGCGGTGCCGGGTGCCAAAGGGGGGCTGGTGCTCATCAAGGAAGCGCGCAAACAATAGTCTGGAGCGAATGATCATGGAAGTAGATGTCTTGAACATGGATGGCCAGAAAGTGGGCACGATGGAGTTGCCGGAGAAGATATTCGCTGCTCCTGTGCAGGTGGAGTTGATGCACCAGGCCTATGTGCGCCAGCTTGCCAACGCGCGGCTGGGAACGCACAAGACCAAAACCCGCAGCGAGGTTCGCGGCGGTGGTCGCAAACCCTGGCGGCAAAAGGGTACCGGACGCGCCCGGCAAGGCTCGATTCGAGCGCCCCAGTGGGTCGGCGGCGGCAAGGTGCATACGCCCCGGCCGCGGGACTATTCCAAGAAGATGCCGCGCAAAATGCGCCGGGCAGCCTTGCGTTCCGCGCTGTCGGTCAAAGCGCAAGATAACGACATCGTGCTGGTGCAGGGATTGGCGCTCGATGAGCCAAAGACCCGCCTGATGGCGGAAACCTTACAAAAACTGGTTGGCAATGCGACCGCGTTGGTGCTCATCCCGGAAAAGAACCCCACCTTTGAAGTCGTCGCAAAGTCCACCAACAATTTGAGAAATGCCAAACCTCTGCACGCCCGTTACATCAATATCCGAGATTTGCTTGGCTATGACAAAATCGTCTTGCCTGTCGAAGCTGTGGACGTGATCAGCGCGTATCTGGGATGAAGGAAGGAGTAATGCGATGACGAGTATTTACGATGTGCTTCGCCGACCGATCATTACGGAGAAGTCCAACTACCAGAACAGCGAGTTGCACCAGTACGTTTTCGAGGTTGCTCCAGATGCGACCAAGCCGATGATCAAAGATGCGGTCGAAACGTTGTTCGACGTGGAGGTATGGCGGGTGAACGTGATCAACGTGCCTCCCAAGCGTAGCCGGCGGGCGCGCAGCCGCCGGGTTGCGGTGCGCAAAAAAGGGTACAAAAAAGCGATTGTGACCCTCGCTCCCGACGACATCATTGATATTTTCGAGGGTGTAAAGTAATGGCTGTTAAAAAGTACAAACCCACAACTCCGGGCCGGCGCGGGATGACGGGCTTCACCTTCGAGGAAATCACCAAAAAGAAGCCCGAAAGAAGCCTGGTGATCCCGCGGCGCAAACGCGCTGGCCGCAATTTCTATGGCCGCATCACGGTGCGTCACCGCGGCGGCGGACACCGCCGGAAGATTCGCCTGGTGGATTTCAAGCGCGACAAGCGCAACATCCCGGCCAAAGTGGCTGCCATCGAATATGATCCCAACCGCACAGCCCGTCTTGCGCTGCTGCACTATGCCGACGGCGAGAAGCGCTATATCATTGCTCCGTTGGAATTGCAGGTGGGCGACGAAGTGATGGCTGGCCCGCAGGCTGAAATTCGCCCCGGCAATAGCCTGCCCATCGCCAACATTCCTCCGGGCACGATGATCCACAACATCGAGTTGTATGAGGGGCGCGGCGGGCAATTGGTGCGCTCTGCCGGCACCGCGGCCCAACTGATGGCCAAAGAGGGCGATTATGCCCAAATTCGGCTGCCCTCTGGTGAGGTGCGCCTGATCCGCCAGGCCTGCTACGCGACCATCGGCCAGGTAGGCAACGTGGACAACAGCAATATCAAGCTGGGCAAAGCCGGGCGCAAGCGGCACATGGGCATCCGCCCCACGGTGCGCGGCTCGGCCATGAGCCCCCGCGACCACCCGCACGGCGGCGGGGAAGGCCGTTCCCCCATCGGTATGCCCGGCCCCAAAAGCCCGTGGGGCAAACCCACTTTGGGCGCCAAGACCCGCCGTAACAAGAAAACCGGCAAGTACATCGTGCGCCGACGTGGTAAGAAACGCCGCTAATATGGAGAGACTGACATGGGACGTTCACTGAAAAAAGGGCCGTATATTGCCCCCAAACTGCTGAAGAAGATTGAAGCCATGAATCAGAGTGGCGAAAAAAAGGTGATTCGCACCTGGAGCCGCGCCAGCGTCATTTTCCCCCAGATGGTGGGACACACCATCGCAGTCCATGATGGCCGGCGGCATATCCCCATCTACATCACCGAAAACATGGTCGGCCATCGCCTGGGTGAATTTGCACCAACGCGCACCTACCGCGGACACATCGTAGAGAAAAAGTCCAAGAGACGATAAGAGGCTAACGATATGGCAGAGGAAATTCGTGCACATGCGCGCTACCTTCCAATCTCGGCGCAAAAAGTGCGGCTGGTGATCGATCTCATCCGCGGCAAAGACCTTCAGGAAGCGCTGGAGATGCTGCAACACGTTCCCAACCGTGCTGCCCGTCCGGTATACAAGGTGGTGGCCTCGGCAATGGCGAACGCGGAAGAAAACCTGGGCATCAGCCGGGATGATTTGTACATTCATCAAATTTATGCAGACGTAGGGCCGACCAGGAAGTGGCGCCGTTTTGGTGGCCGGGGCCGGTTTAAGCCCCTGCTGCGCCGTTCTTCTCATGTGACGGTCGTTTTACGCGAGTATGAGGAGTAATTCTAAGCTCGTAGATTGGAGATATTATGGGTCGTAAAGTTCATCCAATTGGTTTTCGCCTGAAGATCAACAAGACCTGGGATGGTCGCTGGTACGCTGAGGGCGATGAGTACGTCGATATGCTGCATCAGGATTTCGCGATTCGCGAGCTGGTGCGCCACCATGCTTCCCGCGCTGGCGTTTCGAGAATCGAGATCGAGCGGTTTCCAGGCAAGATCAAAATTTATGTTCACAGCGCCAAACCCGGCATTTTGATTGGCCGCAAAGGCGAAAACATCAAAAAGCTGCGCAGAGATTTGGAAAAACTGGTCGGGAAGAAGGCGGACCTGGACATCAAGGAGATCAAATACCCCGATTTGGATGCCCGTCTGGTGGCCGAGAACATCGCCAGCCAGCTCGAACGCCGCATTAGCTACCGTAGAGCGATGAAGCGCGCTATCCAACAAGCCATGCGCCAGGGCGCACAAGGGATCAAAATCGAGGTTTCGGGACGTTTGGGCGGCGCGGACATGGCGCGCAGAATGTGGCTGCGAGAGGGCCGCGTGCCTCTCCAGACCCTTCGGGCCGACATCGATTATGCGCAAGTCGAAGCATTTACCACCTACAGCGCTATCGGCGTAAAAGTTTGGATTTACAAGGGCGATATCTTGCCCGAAAAAGAGGAAAAAAGCGAGGCCACCGAAGGCGTGTACGTGAGCGAATAACACATTGCCGGTTGTGCCATGTATGAGAGGTTTGAACGATGTTAATGCCAAAACGAGTTAAGTACCGCAAACAGATGCGCGGTCGCATGAAAGGAAAAGCCTCCCGGGGCGCGGAAGTGCATTTTGGAGATTACGGGCTTCAGGCGCTGGAACCCGGCTGGGTGACCGCCCGCCAGATCGAGGCTGCCCGCCGCGCGATTGTGCGCGCGGTACGCCGCCGCGGCAAGGTTTGGATCCGCATATTCCCGGATAAACCCATCACCAAAAAACCTGCCGAGACCCGCATGGGTAAGGGTAAGGGGAACGTAGAGTTCTGGGTTGCCGTGGTCAAGCCGGGGCGGGTGATGTTCGAGATCGGCGGTCTGCCCGAAGAGGTTTGCCGGGAAGCGCTCACGCGGGCATCTTATAAGCTGTCCGTAAAAACGAAAATCATTTCTCGTCGTGATCTGGAGGGCAACCAATGAAAGCGTATGAAATCAGAGAAATGTCCACCGAAGAAATTTTGGATGAGCTGGAGGACGCACGCGAGGAGTTGATGAACCTTCGTTTTCAAACGGCTACGGGCGAGTTGACCGATTACAACCGCCTGCGGATTGCTCGCAGGCACATCGCCCGTTTATTGACCGTGCTGAACGAACGGGCCAGAGAAGAAGCCCTGGCGGGCGCAGCAGAAGAGGAAGGTGAGGCATGAATAAACGTCGCCGTATGACCGGTGTTGTGACCAGTGACAAAATGGACAAGAGCGTGGTGGTCGAGGTGACGCGCCGTTACCGCCATCCGATTTACAAGAAAGTCGTTCACAGTAAGAAACGGGTGATGGCTCACGATGAGCTGGGTTGCCGCATGGGCGATCAGGTCAGTATTGTGGAGAGCCGTCCGATTTCCCGTCGTAAGCGATGGGTGGTAGAGAGCATTCTCAAGCGCAACGAGCGTTTGCAAAGTCTGGAGAGTTAGCCATGATTCATGACGAAACCCGCCTCAAAGTAGCTGACAACACCGGCGCGCGCGAGTTACTGGTGATCCGTGTATTGGGCGGCTCTACCCGGCGCTATGGCAGTGTGGGGGATGTGGTCGTGGGCACCGTCAAGTCCGCCACCCCTCACGGCTCGGTGAAGAAGAGCGACGTGGTACGCGCGGTGGTGGTGCGCACCGCCAAAGAATGGCGCCGTGAAGATGGCTCTTACATTCGCTTCGACGACAATGCGGCTGTCATTTTGGCGCCCGATGGACGTAACCCGCGCGGGACTCGTATTTTCGGCCCGGTGGCGCGCGAATTGCGCGAAAAAGGATATATGAAGATCGTTTCGCTGGCCCCCGAAGTTCTCTGACGCCAGCGAGGGAGCGAAGACCGTGAAAGTAAAAATTCGAAAAGGCGATCAGGTTGAAGTCATCTCCGGCAGAGACAAGGGGGAACGCGGTGAGGTGATCAGGGTGTTGCCGAAAAAGGCACAAATCGTGGTGCAAGGCGTCAACATTCGCAAGAAACACCAGCGACAGGTGCAAACGCAAGGCCGGACCATCAACCCTGGCATCCTGGAATACGAGGGTCCGATCCACATCTCGAATGTGATGCTGGTATGCCCCAAATGTGATGAACCCACCCGGGTTGCCATTCGGCGCGAAGACGGCGAGCCGATCCGGGTTTGTAAACGCTGTGGAGAAGAAATGGACTAAGCACCTGCCCGTCGGGAACGGTATGCTTGATCGTATGTGGACGGGCTTCCACGGATGGAGAAACGAGAATGAGTATTCCTTTGAAAGAAAGGTTTTTCAGAGAAACAATGCCTGTGCTGGCGGATACGCTAGGCCTGAAGAATGTGATGCAGGTGCCCCGCATCGAGAAGATCGTGTTGAACATCGGGCTGGGCGAAGCACTCGATAACCCCAAGGCGCTGGACGCGGCGGTGCAAGATTTGATGGTTATCACCGGGCAGCGACCGGTAATCACCCGAGCGCGCAAAAGCATCGCCAATTTCAAGCTGCGCGAGGGCCGCGCCATCGGCGTCAAAGTTACCTTGCGCGGGGAGAAGATGTGGGCCTTTCTGGATCGCTTGATCAACGTGGCGTTACCCCGCGTGCGCGACTTCCGGGGTGTTTCACCCAACTCGTTCGATGGCCGCGGCAACTACACCCTCGGCCTGCGGGAACAATTGATCTTCCCCGAAATCGATTACGACAAAATTGACAAAGTGCGGGGCATGGAAGTCACCATCGTGACGACCGCAGAAACAGATGACCAGGCCCGGCAAATGCTGCAATTGCTTGGCATGCCCTTCAGGAAGGAAGGTTAACCATGGCGAAAAAGTGTATGATTATTCGTGAAACGCGGCGGAAGTACCCCACCCGCGTGCGCAACCGCTGCCGGATTTGTGGGCGCCCACGCGGCTACATCCGTCGCTTTGGACTGTGCCGAATTTGTTTTCGTGAGCTGGCCCTGGACGGTAAAATCCCCGGCGTTGTGAAATCGTCCTGGTAAAGAGCGGAGGAGTCTCGAAATGAGTGTGAATGATCCGATTGCAGATATGTTGACCCGCATTCGCAACGCCACGATGGCCGGGCACACCCTGGTCGCCATGCCCAGTTCTAAGATGAAAGTGGCGATTGCAAAAATTTTGAAGAGTGAAGGCTTCATCGATGGCTTTCAAGTTGTGGACGGCGAGCGACCCGGTCACAAAGTGTTGCGCATCCGTTTGAAATACGTGGGTGAGCGGCGCTTTCGTAAGCCGGTGATCACCAACCTCGAGCGGGTGAGCCGCCCGGGCCGGCGCGTGTATGCCAAGAAACAACAGATTCCCTGGGTGCTCTCCGGCATGGGGATCGCGATTTTGTCCACCCCGAAGGGCGTGATGACCGGACAACGCGCCCGGCAGTTGGGCGTTGGTGGGGAGGTGTTGTGCAAGGTTTGGTAAAAACCCGGCACTCACAGGAGGTATACAAATGTCTCGAATTGGACGATTACCCATTCCCCTGCCCCAGGGCGTGGAAGTGAACATCAAAGGCTCTCATGTGGCGGTGAAAGGCCCCAAAGGCCAGCTGGCGCACACCTTCCCGGCAGCCATGCGTATCCGCCTTGAGGAGGGCGTGATCACGGTGGAGCGGCCCTCGGACCAACGCGAACACCGCGCTATGCACGGCATGACGCGTGCCATCATCAACAACATGGTACAGGGCGTGAGCGCCGGGTTTACCAAAGCGCTCCAGATCGAGGGGGTGGGCTACCGCGCGGAACTCAAGGGGCAAGACCTGGTGTTGAACGTTGGCTACTCCCATCCGGTAACCATTTCCCCGCCAGAGGGGATCACCTTCCAGGTGGAAAACCGCGGGCGCGAGATCATCGTCAGTGGTTATGACAAGCAAGCGGTGGGGCAGGTTGCGGCCAACATCCGCAAAGTGCGCCCGCCCGAACCGTACAAAGGCAAGGGCATTCGTTATAAGGGCGAAGTGATCCGCCGCAAGGCCGGCAAATCTGGTAAAAAGTAGGTAAGCAAATGGCAAAAAAGACTCGCACAATTGCACGTATTCGACGCCACCGGCGTGTTCGCAAATACATCTCGGGCACTCCCGAGCGCCCCAGGCTGAACGTGTTTCGCAGCCTGTCGGAGATCTACGCGCAGGTGATCGATGATGAAAACGGGCACACGATTGTTTCGGCTTCGACCATTGATCGTGAACTGCGCCCGAAGGTCAAAGGTCTCAGCAAAACGGAACAGGCGCGTCTGGTAGGGGAGGCCATTGCCCAGCGCGCCAGGAGCAAGGGAGTTGACACCGTGGTGTTCGATCGGGGCGGCTTCCGCTACATGGGGCGTGTAAAGGCGCTCGCGGAAGGCGCGCGCAAAGGCGGCCTGAAATTTTAATGGAGAGCGTGATGTCTGATTATCAAGGTATGGATTTTGAACCCGAAATCGAAGAGCGCGTGATCGAAATTTCGCGTGTGGCAAAGGTTGTCAAAGGCGGGCGCCGTTTTTCCTTCCGCGTGACCGTGGTGGCGGGCGACAAACGCGGCAAAGTGGGCGTTGGCGTGGGCAAGGCCAACGCGGTGCCCGACGCTATGCGGAAAGCTGGCGAACGCGCCCGCAAGAACATGCGCCAGGTCGCCCTCTATGGCACCACCATCCCGCATCCTGTGATGGGCAAAGTGGGTGGCGCCAAGGTGCTGCTCAAACCGGCCTCCCCAGGTACCGGCGTGATTGCTGGCGGCGGCGTGCGCGCGGTGGTCGAGGCTGCCGGTGTGAGTGACATTCTCACCAAATCCCTGGGCAGCGCAAACATCCTCAACGTGGTCAAGGCCACCATGGATGCCCTGACCCAATTGAAATCCGTTCAGGAAGAGGCCGCCAAACGAGGGAAAACCCCTGACCAACTGCGGCCATACTGGGAACGAAGGAAATCCGCATGAGCGCACAAGAGAAAACCCTGCACGTAACACTGGTCAAAAGCCCGATTGGCTACTCCAAACGCCAAAAGGGAACGGTGCGCGCGCTCGGTTTGCGCCGCATCAACCAAACCGTGGTCCACAAAGACACCCCCGTTATTCGGGGCATGTTGCAGAAAGTCAGCCACCTGGTGCGTGTGGAAGAAGAGGTAAGATCATGAAACTGCACGATCTCAAACCCAATAAAGGCGCCGTGAAACGCCGGAAGCGGGTGGGCCGCGGCATTGCCGCCGGCCAGGGAAAGACCGCCGGCCGCGGGATGAAAGGCCAGGGCGCCCGGTCCGGTGGGGGCACTCGCCTATACCATCAGGGCGGCAACCTGCCATTTTTCCGCCGCCTGCCTTTCAAGCGAGGCTTCACGCCGATCAATCGGGTTGAGTACAACGAGGTGAACCTGGACCAGCTCTCCGGCTTTTCCAAAAACAGCGAAGTCTCCCCCGAAACGCTGGAGCAGGCGCGCCTGTTGCGTGATCCCCGCAAACCGGTCGTCATTTTGGGGCGAGGCGAGGTGAATGTGCCTTTGAAAGTTGCTGCACACCGGATCACCAAAGGCGCGCGCGCGAAAATAGAGGCAGCGGGTGGGAGCGTCGAAATTCTCCCGCTCAAGTAATGTGCTCGAGGAGGATGGCAGTCTTCCCCCACCGGGAGTTACGCCCGGCCAGCCATAAGGAGCATACAAGTGAAACGGTCTACTGTCGTTACATATCTGAATCGAGTTAGCAAGGCGCAGGACATCCGGCGTAAGTTGTTGATTACGCTCGGCATCCTGATCCTTTATCGTTTCGCGGCGCACTTCCCTGTCCCTGGAGCAAACCGCGAAGTGATCGCGGGGATTCTGCAAGGCGGCGGCCCTGGCGCCATCTTCGTTGGCGTGTTGGACCTGCTGTCGGGGGGCACCGTTTCCAACTTCTCCGTGATGGCGATGGGCGTGTACCCCTACATCACCGCGCAGATTATCCTCCAGCTTCTGGTTCCGATCATCCCATCCTGGAAAGCGCGCATGGAAGACGACCAGCGCGAAGGCCGCCGGTGGATGGAGAAATGGACGATGTTCCTGTCCATCCCGATGGCAGCTTTGCAGGCCATCGGCCAAATCAACCTGTTCAATGCGCTGGCCGGGGTGCCGGTGCTGGATAATTTCGGGTTCTCTGGTTCGGCTCTGTTGCCCTCTGTGGCGGTTATTGTCAGCATGACAGCCGGCACCATGTTCGGTATCTGGTTGGGGGAGCTGATTTCGGAATATGGGCTTCGCCAGCAAGGCCTCTCGTTGATCATCTTTGCCGGGATCGTTGCACAGATTCCGCGGAATTTGCGTCTGCTATTGAGCACCCAGGAGTCGCGCGGCTTCCTGATCTTCTTTATGTTGTTGATCACGGCTGTGACGATTTTTGCCATCGTATACATTCAGCAAGGCCGGCGGAACGTCCCCGTCATGTACCCTGGACGGCGGGTCGGTAACCGGATGTCCATGCCTGTCAAAGGGACGCTGCCGCTGATGGTCAATATGGCCGGGATGATCCCGCTCATCTTTGCCCAATCCATTCTCACCTTCCCGGCGGTGTTGGCAAGTTTTTTCCTCGCCTCCCAGACAGAATGGCTGCGTAACCTGGCCAACTGGATGCAACTGAATTTCGGCGGCGGCACGGGAACGTATTGGTTCCTGTATTTTCTGATGGTGGTGGCGTTTACTTTCTTTTATACGGATGTGCTGTTTGCGCAACAAAACTACGGCGAGAACTTGAAGCGCGCCGGCGCGCAGATACCGGGCGTGAGCCGCGGCGCAAAAACGCAGGAATATCTCACCAGAGTGTTGCGGCGGATCACGCTTCCGGGCGCCTTGTTTCTGGGGCTTATCGCTGTGTTTCCGTACCTGATCAGTTTGCTAATCCCCTCTCTTGGAGCAGTGGGTGGCGGAGTCAACGCTGGGGGTATTTTTCTGGTCTCCTCCTCCGGGCTGCTCATCGTAGTGGGTGTTGTGCGCGATGTGTTTTTCTCCATTGATGCGGAGCTGAAATTGCACGGTTATGAAGACACTCTGCTGGTGCGTTGAATCAGTCTGGACGGAGAGGTAGAGAGTAGGTATAATTGCGCTTTTGCGCAAATAAAGACAGGCAAAATTGGTCATCGAACGACGTGTTGGATGCGTTTTGAGGAGATAATCTCATGAAAGTATCAGCTTCTGTCAAAAAACGCTGCGCGAAATGCAAGATCGTCAAGCGCAGAGGCCGCCTCTACGTGATTTGCGAAAATAAGCGGCACAAACAACGGCAAGGATAAACAAAATGGCACGTATCGAAGGTATTGACTTACCCCGAAACAAGCGCGTCGAAATCGGGCTGACCTATTTGTACGGGATTGGCCGCACCCGGGCGCGCGAAATCCTCGCAGCCACGCAGGTCGATCCCGACAAACGGATCGGCGATCTCACTGAAGCCGAGGTCGCGCTGTTGCGTGACTACATCAGCAAAAATTATCAGGTCGAGGGTGTTCTGCGCCGGGAAGTTCAAATGAACATCAAGCGGCTGATGGAGATCGGCAGCTACCGGGGCTTGCGGCATCGCCGCCATTTGCCGGTGCGCGGCCAACGAACGCGCACCAATGCCCGCACCCGCAAAGGCCCCAAGAAAACGGTGGCCGGTCGCGGTCGTCGTCGAGGCGCAAAGAAGAAGTAAGAACAGGAGTAATTATGGCTCGAAGTACACGATCCTCGCGCCGTGGTGGCGCACGGAAGACGAAGCGTACCCTCTCCTCAGGACAGGTGCACATCAATGCTACGTTCAACAACACGATCATCACCGTCACCGATCACCAGGGGAATACCGTAACCTGGGGCAGCGCGGGTTCGGTGGGTTTCAAAGGTTCTCGCAAGAGCACACCGTTTGCCGCCCGGTTGGCGACGGAACGAGCGGTGAAGGCCGCCATGGATATGGGGCTGCGGGAAGCGGATATCTTCGTTAAGGGCCCCGGGCCGGGCCGCGAGTCTGCTCTGCGCGCCATCCAGGCGCTGGGGCTTCGCATCCGTTCGATCACTGATGTGACACCGATCCCGCACAACGGCTGCCGGCCACCCAAAAAACGCCGCGTGTAACAGAAGAAGGAATTTCTAAATGGGCAGATATATTGGACCAGTTTGTAAACTCTGTCGCCGTGAGGGCGAAAAACTTTTCTTGAAAGGGGAGCGATGTTTCACTCCCAAGTGTTCTTTTGACCGGCGGGGCTACGCGCCCGGCCAGCATGGACGCGCCCGGCAGTTTCGCCGTGGCCGCGAGTCCGATTTCGCACGGCAACTGCGCGCCAAGCAAAAAGCACGACGCATTTACGGCGTTCTGGAACGCCAGTTCCGCCGTTACTACACCACCGCGTTGCGTCGCCCAGGGCTGACGGGCGTTAATTTGCTCCAGATTTTGGAATCCCGCCTGGATAACGTGGTCTACCGCCTGGGGTACGCACAGAGCCGCGCGCAGGCGCGTATGTTGGTAACGCACGGCCACTTCAACGTCAATGGCCGCCGCACGGATGTGCCTTCCATGTTGATTTCACCGGGCGACGAAATCTCGGTGCGAGAGGGTTCTCGCAAACGCACGTTTTTCAAAGAACTGCCCGCCCTGGCCGAAAAAGCCAACGTGCCCGCCTGGCTGTCTCGCGATCTGAACAATCTTTCAGGCACTGTCCTGCGGATGCCGGAGCGCTCGGAGATCGACGGAAACCTGAACGAACAACTCATTGTTGAATACTATTCAAGGTAGTTTAGAATTCACACGCCGTCCAGGCGGATGGGAAAACCGCCCGCGGGCAGGTTGAACCATGCCGGACTGAACCCCTGGTTATGAATATTTTGGACAAAAATTTACTGGCTCTGCCAGCAGTTTTGGTGAGAGGTGGAACGTGGTCGGTTTGAGTAATATGGTTACACCCAGGATCGAGTGTGTTGCCGAATCTCGAAATTACGGGAAATTCGTCATCAGCCCTCTGGAACGGGGGTATGGCACCACTATCGGGAATGCTTTGCGTCGTGTTTTGCTTTCGGCACTGCCCGGTGCAGCGGTTACCGCCATTCGCATTACGGATGTGCAGCATGAATTCACCAGCATTCCGGGGGTACGGGAAGATGTGATTCAGATCATGCTGCAATTGAAGCAGTTGCGCGTCAAATTGCACGATGCGGATACTGCCCGTTTGCACCTGGAAGTGCAGGGTGAAGGTGAGGTTACCGCGGCGGACATTTTGGCACCGCCCGAAGCGGAAATCGTCAACCCGGATTTGTATCTCTTTACCATGGAAAATGGGGCCGGGTTATTGGAGATGGAACTCTCTGTCGAGACCGGACGGGGGTATTCCCCCGCTGACGAACGCAGTGATCGTTTACCCATCGGGGAGCTGCCGGTCGATGCGATTTACACCCCTGTGCGCCGCGTCAACTGGCAGGTTGGTTCGGCGCGTGTGGGTCAGAGCACCAACTACGACAGCCTGACACTGGAAGTGTGGACCGACGGCACGATTTCGCCCGAAGAGGCCATGAGCGCCAGCGCCCGAGTGCTGATCGAGCACTTCCGGCACATCGCCGGTATCACCGAGGAAATCGTGATCACCCCGCCCGAAGAGGAAGCGGTCAGCAGCCGCCTGACGAGCGAGGTGATCGAGACGCCGATAGAAAACCTCGATCTCTCTGTGCGGGTTTTCAACTCCCTCAAGCGTGCCGGGATCACCACGGTGGGCGAGGTGCTCGAATTACTCGAAAAAGGAGATGAGGCCATCATGTCCATCCGCAATTTCGGAGAAAAGAGCCTCGACGAACTGCGTGCCAAGATGACGGAGAAAGGCTACCTCGAATCCGATGAGCAAGAGGACGTCGAAGAAGCGGAGTAAAGATTATGCGACATCAAAAAGCAGGACGCAAACTGAGCCGCAGCAAAGACCATCGCAAAGCTTTGCGAAAGAATTTGATCAAGCAGCTTTTTGAGCACGAGCGCATCGAGACTACGCTGGCGAAAGCCAAGTTCGTGCGCGGTCCGGCAGAAAAGCTGATCACGCTGGCGAAAAAGGGCAACGCCGCGGAGGAAGACAACCCCGCCTACATGGTGCATACCCGCCGTCTGGCCGCCGCCCGCCTGGGCGATCCCGAGCTTGTTCGAAAATTGTTCGACGAAATTGCTCCGCGTTACGAGGAGCGGGACGGCGGTTACACGCGTATGCTCAAGTTGGGGCCGCGCCAGGGTGACGCCGCGGAAATGGTTCTTTTAGAACTGGTCGAGTAGTAAATCCACTGGAAGCCGGATAGCGCGCCGCTAGGCGGCTCCGGTTTCTCCAACATGGCACGTTACCAGGCTGTTCTCGCCTACGACGGTACGCTGTTTCACGGGTTCCAGCGGCAGGCCGCCGAACGAACGGTTCAAGGCGAGGTCGAAGAGGCCCTGCATAGGGTTGGCTGGACAGGAGGCTCGATCCTGGCAGCCGGACGGACGGATGCCGGTGTACACGCTTCGGGGCAGGTGATCGCGTTCGATCTGGCCTGGGCGCACACGCCCGCAGCGCTTTTGCAAGCCCTGAACGCAAACCTGCCCTCCGATGTGGCGGTGCGACAGGTGCGGGTGGCTGGCGAAGATTTTCACCCCCGTTATCATGCCCGCGCACGCCGTTACCAGTACCGCATCTTTTCCGACTCCACGCGCAACCCCTTGCGTGAACGGTTTGCCTGGCGGGTTTGGCCGGCCCCGGATTTGGACCGCTTGAACCAGGCGGCTGCGCAACTCCTGGGCGAACACGATTTCCGGGCTTTCGGCAGCCCGCCGAAACCGGGCGGCGTCACCGTGCGCCGCGTCCAGGCAGCGACCTGGCAGCACGAGCGGGACGAATTGATCTTCGAGATCGAGGCCAACGCCTTCCTGTACCATATGGTGCGCCGCATCGTGCAGTTGCAGGTGGACATCGGCCAGGGAAAACTGCCGCCTGCCAGCGTGAGACAGTATTTGAACGGAGAAACTGGCCCTGTCAAGGGTCTGGCACCCCCGCACGGGTTGACTCTGGTCGGGGTGCGCTACTGAAATTTGGTTGAATTGGAGTGATTATCGTGCAAAAAACGTATTATCCAAAACAAGGTGAAATCGAAAGAGAATGGGTGTTGGTGGACGCCAACGACCAGACTTTAGGCCGTCTGGCGAGCCGCATCGCCTCGATTTTGATCGGGAAACACAAGCCGACCTACACCCCAGGCGTGGATTGTGGCGATTTCGTCGTGGTGGTGAATGCCGAACGCGTCCGGGTAACTGGAAACAAACTGGAAGACAAGCGGTATTACTGGCATACCGGCTATCCCGGCGGGCTTAAGTCCCTGGCATTGCGCGAGTTGCTCGCCAAACACCCGGAGCGTGTGCTTCGGAAAGCGGTTTGGGGCATGGTGCCGCACAACCGCCTGGGACGCAAGCTGATGAAGAAGCTGAAAATATACGCCGGGCCGGACCATCCTCATCAGGCCCAGCAGCCCAAACCGCTGGAATTGTAAGGAGAAGATATGGCAGACAGGTATTACGAAGGTGTTGGCCGCCGGAAAGAGGCTGTGGCGCGCGTGCGCGTGATGAGCGGGCAAGGCCAGTTCACCGTCAACGGTAAGCCTCTGAACGAATATTTCACTCGCCTGGGTGACGTGGATGCGATTTTGCGCCCGCTGGAGGTCGCGCAGCAAGACCGTTCGCAACTGGACATTTCTGTGCTCGTGCGCGGCGGTGGCGTCACCGGGCAGACCGACGCGGTCAAATTGGGGCTGACCCGCGCGCTGGTGCAATTGAACCCGGATTTCCGTCCCCTGATGCGCAAGGCGGGCTTGCTGACCGTGGACGCGCGCGTCAAAGAGCGCAAGAAGCCCGGCCTCAAGCGCGCCCGCAAGGCCCCCACTTACACCAAACGCTAAACGCCAGACTCATGCGATCACGAGGCACCGCGGAGGTCTTTTCGCTCTGCGGTGTTCGTGATTAAGGTCGGAATGCTGAAACGCTGAGGGTGCTGAGTACACTGAACATCGCACGTAGACAGGTAAACAGGTAGACAGGTAGACACGCCGCACGTGTTGGAACGCCGAAGCCCTCTAAGGGTGCTGAGTACACTGAACGTCACAGGTCGCACGTCGTAAATCGATAATCGAGGAGCGTAAGGCGCAATTACCCATCCTTCGACTTCAGGCTCGCTCCGCTCCCCTTCCGCTCAGGATGCAATTACCCAATTACCCAATTACCCAATTACCCAATTACCCAATTACCCAACACCCACTCCCCCGCCTCCACCCATGTCCATCACCTTACTCGGCCTCGGCCCCGGCAGCCCCGAATTGCTCACCCGGCAGGCCTGGGAGCTGCTCCACGAAGCCTCAGAAATCTATCTGCGCACGCGGCAGCATCCGGTTGTGGCGGCCTTCCCAGAAACCCTGACCACCCACAGCTTCGATGCTCTCTACGAAGGCGCCGAATCCTTTGAGCAGGTGTACGCCGCGATTGTCGAGCGTGTGCTGGAGCTTGGAAGCCGCCCTGGTGGGGTGATTTACGCGGTGCCCGGGCACCCCTTCGTGGCGGAGGCCACCGCGCCCGAGATCGCCCGCCGCGCCCGGCAGCGGGGCATCCCTGTCCGCATCCTGTCCGGGATCAGCTTCCTCGAGGCGGTGTTCGCAGCCCTGGGGGTCGATCCCTTTCCCCACACCTCGTTGGTGGACGCGTTCGAACTCGCCAACATGCACGTCCCGCCGTTCCCGCCGGACGCGCCCGCGCTGATCGCCCAAATCCACTCCCGCCAGATGGCCGCCGAGGTCAAGCTCACCCTCATGGCGCTCTATCCGGATGAACACCCGGTGCATCTGGTTCACGCCGCGGGTACGCCGGATGAGGTAGTCGAATCCCTGGCGTTATACGAAATCGACCGCAGCCCGCACACCGGCCTGCTCACCAGCCTCTATTTGCCCCCGTTGGGGCCGCACACCTCTATGGAGCGCTTTCAGGAGGTGGTGGCGCGGCTGCGCGCGCCGGACGGCTGCCCGTGGGACCGCCAGCAGACCCACCAGAGTATGCGCCCGCACCTGTTGGAGGAAACGTACGAGGTGCTGGAGGCCCTGGACGAAGACGATCCCGAGAAACTGGCCGAGGAATTGGGCGATCTGCTTTTTCAGATCGTATTCCATGCCCAAATCGGCAGCGAGGCGGGCACCTTCGACATGGCAGCGGTGGCACACGGCATCACGACCAAGCTGATCCGCCGTCATCCGCATGTGTTTGGAGATGTACAGGTGGAGGGGGTAGAGGGGGTGTTGCTGAATTGGGAGCGGTTGAAGGCGAAAGAGCAGCGCGAAAAAGGGGATGAGCGAGAAAGCCTGCTAGATGGTGTGCCCCGCGGCCTGCCGGCCCTGGCGCAATCCCGCGCCTACCAGCGCAAGGCGGCCCGCGCCGGATTCGACCAGCCCGATCGGGAGGGTGTGTACGCCAGGATTGCGGAAGCGCTGAAGGCAGTCCGGCAGACGGATGATGCGGTGGCCCGCGCCGCGCGAGTTGGCGATTTGCTCTTCGTGGTCGCCCGGCTGGCCGATAGATTGGGTGTGGACCCGGAAACCGCCCTGCGGGAGGCGAATGCTCGTTTTCGCCAGCGTTTTGAGTTCGTTGAGCAGGCAGCTCGGAGTCGGGGGCGGGAGGTAGGGGAATTGGGGGTGGAGGAGATGAACGCCCTGTGGGAAGAGGCGAAACAGAAAGCGGGGCGTTGAGTTTTTTCTACCCCCCGCTGATGATGTTCTTCAAAATGTCGCCACCCAGGCCAGCTACCCCGCGCTGCTCTCCACCGGATTGGGATAGGGTAATTCCGGCCTGAATGCGGTCCACCAATCGTGAGAATGGCAGGCTTTGCAGGTACACCGTGCCCGGGCCGGTCATTTTTGCCAGGAACAGGCCTTCGCCGCCAAACAACGCGTTCTTGAAGCCGCCTACGAACTGGATGTCGTAGTCCACGGTGGTTGCAAAGGCTACCAGACAGCCGGTGTCCACCCGCAGGCTCTCGCCCGCGGCCAGGTCCTTGCGGATGACCGTGCCGCCAGCGTGCACGAACACCATGCCGTCACCGACCAGCCGCTGCAAGATGAAGCCCTCGCCGCCGAACAGGCCTGCGCCCAACCGTTTGGTGAAGGCCACCTCGATTTCGGTGCCGCGCGCCGCGCACAAAAACGAGTCTTTCTGGCACAACACCTGCCCGCCGAACACGTCCAGGTCGAAGGGCACGATCTTGCCGGGATAGGGAGCCGCGAAGGCCACCCGCCGCTTGTCGTTGGCCGAGTTCATGAAAGTGGTAATGAAGAAACTCTCGCCGGTGAACATGCGCTTGAAGCCCTTGAACAGCCCGCCGCCCGTGCCGGTTTGCATTTGGATGCCGTCCTCCATGTAAGTCATCGTGCCGGCTTCGGCGCGCACGCCCTCCCCCGGATCGAGTTCCACCTCGACCAGTTGCAGGTCGTCGCCATAGATTTTATAGTCGATTACATCAGCCATGGGGTTCCTCCACATCCGAGAATGGGTGTTGCGGTTTCGATGAACCACACATAACAAAGTACGCAGCACCCGAAAGAAAGTTTCATCCCAGGATTATACCCTTACCACGCACCGGATAGTGATACAATCCAGTATCCAG
>JALUWE010000014.1 GCA_027019845.1 Anaerolineales bacterium
AGTTGTCAGTTGTCAGTTTTCAGTTGTCAGTTTTCAGTTGTCAGTTTTGGGGTGTCAGTTGTCAGTTGTCAGTTTTCAGGGGTCAGGGGTAGTAAAAAATGGATACCGCACACTGAACACTGAACACTGAACACTGCTCACTGAAAAGGGGCTCCAGTGGAGGCGCGGGGGATCAGGCGGCCGCGCAGGGTGATGGTTTGGGGGTCTGGTTGCGTGTTGGGGTCTTGGAGGATGGACATCATCATGCGGGTGGCGGTGTAGCCGAGTTCGTATTTGGGCTGCTCGAAGGTAGTCAGGGTGGGGTTGGTGTAGGCGGAGAAGGTGATGTTGTCGAAGCCGGTCAGCGAGCAATCCTGCGGGATGGTGAGTCCGGCGTCCTGGAGGGCGCGCATCAGGCCGATGGCCATCATGTCGTTGAAGCACACGATGGCGGTGGGACGTTGGGGGAGGCCGAGAAAGTGTTGGGCGGCCAGCACGCCGCTTTCGGGGCGTCCATCCGGGCCGTCGAAGATGTATCCATCGGGGAGGGGCAGGCCGGCAGTCTGCATGGTGTGACGGTAGCCGTTCAGTCTTTCCTGGGTGGTGCGGCCGGAGCGTTGGTTGCCCAGGTAGGCGATTCGGGTGTGGCCGAGGTCGATCAGGTGTTGGGTGAGACGGCTGCTGCCGAAGAAATGGTCGTGCGAGATGGAGAACTGGTAGTCGTCCAGGGCCTGGTTATCGACGGCGACCAGGGGGATGCCGTATTGCTGGAGCTGGCGGGCGTGGTCGCTGCCCAGGTGGCCGGAGCACACGATCACGCCTTCGACGCGGCGTTCGCCCATGGCCTGGACGATGGATTTTTCGCGCTCGAAGTCCCGGTTGGAGGCGGCAACGAACAGGCTGTAGCCCGCGGCCTGGGTCTCGTCTTCGATGCCCTGGAGGATTTCGCTGAAAAATGGGTCGTCGATGCGGCTGATGATCACACCTAAAGCGTTGGAGCGGCTGGTTTTCAACCCCCTGGCGACCGCGCTGGGCACGTAGCCCAGTTCGTCTGCGATTTGTTTGATGCGGGCGACGGTTTCCGGGGCGATGGCGGGGTGCCCGCGCAGGGCGCGCGAGACGGTGGAATGCGCCACCCCGGCTATTCTGGCGATGTCTTTGATCGTGACCGCCAAGCAGGCCTCCTCACAGCTTATGCACACGTGTGCATGAAGATAATTTAGCACATTCTGGAAGCAGAGTCAAGTTTGTGAATTTTGTTACATCGCGACCCAGGCGACGACGCCAGCCAGCCTCTCCTCCGGAGCGTGGCTTATCCCGGCGGAGTCTGCGTGCGTTTCGACACCGCTAATTGGCCCCCGTTTTCTCTCTACCGCAGCACGGATATCAACGGCCCCTACACCCTGGCTGGCATGTTAACCCGCCGCCGGGTGCATTCACCGACACCACCGTGACCAAATAGCATGCAATACTGTTATACTTTTGGGGCGCGCGATACCATTTCAACCTAATCCCAAATATGCCGCGCCTACCTGCACCGTTGAAACAACGCTTCCTCCTCGACCCCGACGTCATCTTCCTCAACCACGGCTCATTTGGGGCCTGCCCGCGGCCGGTGTTCGAATGCTACCAGCAATGGCAGCGCAGGTTGGAACGCCAGCCGGTGGACTTCATGATCAACCGTTTGCTGGGCTACTTGCAAGAAGCGCGCACTCACCTGGCCGCGTATCTGCACACCGCGGCGGACGATCTGGTTTTCGTTCCCAACGCCACTTTTGGGGTCAATGTGGTGGCCCGCTCGCTGTCCCTGGCCCCGGGCGACGAAATTCTGTCCACCGATCACGAGTACGGCGCGTGCGACAAAATCTGGCAGTTCGTGTGCCGCAAAACCGGCGCGGTCTACAAACGCCAGCCGATCCCGCTGCCGTTGGGCAGCCGCGAACAGACCGTGCAGCAGTTTTGGCAGGGCGTGACCGGCCGCACACGGGCGATCTTCATCAGCCACATCACCTCCTCCACCGCGGTGCAGTTCCCCATCGAGACCATTCTGCGCCGCGCGCGGCAGGCCGGCATCCTGACGATTGTGGATGGCGCGCACGCGCCGGGACAGATTCCGCTGGATTTGGGCGCGCTCGGCGCGGACTTTTACACCGGCAACTGTCACAAGTGGATGATGGCCCCCAAAGGCGCGGCGTTTTTGTATGCCCGGCCCGAGGTGCAATCCCTGATCGAGCCGCTGGTGGTCAGTTGGGGGTGGGGGGAGAATCCGGAATTCGATGTGGGTTCCCCCTTCTTGGACAACCTGCAATGGCTGGGCACCAACGATCCCTCCGCGTATCTGACCGTGCCGGAGGCCATCCGCTTCATGCAGGCACACGATTGGCCTGCGGTGCGCGCCCGCTGTCATCGCCTGCTGGCCGAGACGCTCGAGCGCATCAGCGCCCTGACCGGGCTGCCGTCCATCTACCCGGCCCTCAACGGCTTCTTCGAGCAGATGGCCGTTGCCGAGTTGCCGCCCATCCCTGATCTGGAGACTCTCAAGCAGCGGTTGTACGCCGAATACCGCATCGAAGTGCCGCTCCTCAACTGGCAGGGCAGGCAGTTCATCCGCATTTCCGTGCAGGGTTACAACACACCGGACGATCTGGAAACCCTGTTGCAGGCCCTGGAAAAGCTGTTGCCTGTGTCATTCTGAACGCTGTTCCCTTATGTCATTCTGAGCGGCAGCGAAGAATCTCAGCGATGGGGGAGATTCTTCGGGCACTGCGTGCCCTCAGAATGACCGGGGACGGATGACTGGGGACGGGGGACGGCGCGTGGTTGTTAGTGGTCGGGGCGACCGGCCGGTCGCCCCGACGGTCGTTGTGCTCCGGATTCTTCGGGCACTTCGTGCCCTCAGAATGACATGATAAGCTGCGCTCCCGGATTCTTCGGTCGCTGCGCTCCCTCAGAATGACAAGAGGGGCGTGTGTCATCCTGAGCGTGATCCGTTTCATCATTTTACGCCCTACGCTCTACGCTCCTCCCCATCCAAACACCTCGAAATCCACGCGGTCATCCGGCCCGAAGCGCACGCCCTCTTCCTCCAGCAATTGGCGCTGAAGCAGCCCGCCGAAACCGGGCCGCGGGCTGATGCGGCCCTGCGCGTTGATCACCCGCTGCCAGGGCACGTCGGTGTCCGGGCGCAGTGCGGCCAGCGCGAAGCCGATCATTTGCGCGCTGCAACCGCCCACCATGCGCGCGATCTGCCCGTAGGTGGCGACCTTGCCGGGCGGAATCTGGCGCACCACCGCGTAAATGCGTTCGTACAGGGGCATTTCGTCTGTCATGGAGGCTCTTATACCACATTCTCACTCACCGGACAGAAACCACACCACTCCGGCTGGCGGCAGGGTGATCACGTAGTCCCCCCCTGCGGTGCTGCCGGGGTAGGTTTCGCCGCTCAACAAATCGGTCAGGGTGGGGGAGGTGAACGGGAACCCGGCGACCGTGATCTCGGTGGTCTCGGTTCCGAAATTGAAGATGGCGATCAAAGTCTGCTCCCCCGCGGTGCGCCGCGCGGCCCAGGCTTTGCGGCCCAGGGCGGTGGTTTCCAAGACCTCGAAGTCCCCCTCGCGGAGCGCGGGCAGGGTTTTTTTCAGGGACAGCACCGCGCGGTAGGTGTTCAGCAGCGAGTCCGGGTCCGCTTCCTGTTCCTCGACCGAGATACCGTCGTCAGGCCGGTTCCAGCGGTCGGGGGGACGGAACCAGGTGGTCATCTGGGGGCCTGTTTCCGCGGCGTACCAGTCCATCGGTTCGCGGCGGTAGTTGTCCCAGGCAGGCGGGCCGCCTTTCACCCCCGGCATCCCGATCTCTTCCCCGTAGTAGATGGCGACCGTGCCGGGCAGCAGCGCGGAGAGCGCGGCGGCCATCTTTTCCCGCGCCACGTCCCCTTCCAGTTCGCTGGCCAGGCGGTTGGTGTCGTGGTTGCTGAAAAATTGCACCAGGATAGCTTCCGGCGGGAAGAGTTCGCGCTGATCGGACAGGATGCGGGTGAGCAGCGAGGCGGGGAGCACGCCGGCCAGCAGTCCGTCGCCGTTGCCCTCCGGGTCGCCGCTGGCGAGGGTGTACAGCGGGAAGTTGAACAGCGCGTCGAATTGATCCTGGAAGAAGGGGCGCAGTTCTTTCGAGCGGCTCACCCACACCTCGCCGAGCAGCAGCGCGTCCGGGTTGGCGCGTTTGACGCGCTGGCGCAGCGTGACGAAGAATTCGTTGGGCGGGAAGATGGCGTTGTCCACCCGGTAGCCGTCCACCCCGTCGGTGGTGTCCCCATCCTGGTCCGGGTCCATCCAGAAGAGGGCCACCTCGCTCAGGTAGTCCACCACCTCAGGGTTGAAATGGTTGAAGCGCGGCATGTTGCCGATGTTGGCGAAGCTCTGATAGCTGGTGTTGGCTTCGTTGGTGAAGTGAAACCAGTCGTCGTAGGGGCTGTTCGGGTTGCCGAACGCGTCCTGGAAGAATTCGTGCTCGACCGAGAGATGGGAGGCGACAAAATCGATCAGGATGCGCATGTCCCGTTTGTGAACCTCGTCCACCAGAAGCTGAAAGTCCGCCATCGTGCCGTAGTCCGGGTTGACCGCGAAGTAGTCGGTCACGTCGTAGCCGTGGTCGGAGGGGGAGGGGTGAATGGGCATCAACCAGATCACGTCCGCGCCGAGGGATTGGATGTAGTCCAGGTTGGCGGTGATGCCGTTGAAGTCGCCGATGCCGTCGCCGTCGGAATCCGCGAAGGAGCGCACGAAAATCTGGTATAGCACTGCGTTCTTAAACCAATCGGGGGTGGTGTAGGAGATGAAGGCGGGGGTTGGCGTGGGGAGGGGAGTGGGGGTCAAA
>JALUWE010000015.1 GCA_027019845.1 Anaerolineales bacterium
GTAACTGAATACTGAATACTGAACACTGAACACTGATCACCCTTCCAACGCGCTGAGCATGACGGGAAGCAGTTGCAATTTGCGGGAGACCACGCCGCGGGCTTGCAGCGTGCCGTCGTCCAGCCGCGGGTAGGGCAGGTCGGCCAGTGCGGGGACTTCGTTGGTGAGCAGCAAACGACTGCTGCCGCGCACCACGTCTGTGACCATCAGCATAGCAAAATCCAGGTTGCGGCTATCGCGCAGTTTGAGCAGCGCGTCGAGCAGCTCTTTGTGGTGCTTGCCAAACTGGGTCAGGTTGGTGACTTCGGCCTGGGCGATGCCGAAATGCAGGCCGCCGGCGTCGTAGATTTTGAGGTCCGCGGTGACGATTTCGTCGGGGTGGCGGGCCGAGAGGCCGGTGCCGGCCTGGAGCACCTGCTGGCCAAAGGATTGCACGCTCTCCCCCTCCAGGGGCGCGCCGCCGACGAAGGCCCAGCGTCCCAGCCGGTCCGCGGCCAGGTGATCGCGGTCGGTGGTGGTGGGGGAGGTCAGGATCAGGGTGTCGGACACCAGCCCGGCCAGCAGCAGCCCGGCCAGGTCGGGGGGCGCGCTCAGCCCGGCCTCTTCGATGCGTTCGGAGACCAGGGTGCAGGTGCTGCCCACCACGTCTACGGTGAAGCGGATGGGGGTGTGGGTGGTGGGGTTGCCCAGGCGGTGGTGGTCGAGGATTTCGACCAGCTCGGCTTCTTCGAGCGCGCCGAGGGCCTGCCCGGGTTCGTTGTGATCGACCAGGATGAGGCGCAAACGGGGAGGGTTGAGGGCATCGCGCTGGCGGCAAACGCCAACGTACCGCCCGTTTTGGTCCACCACCCAGAACTCGCTGCGTTCTTCGCGCAGGATGCGCGGCAGCGCGTCGCGGATGCGGGTGCCAGCCTGGAAACGGGGCACGTCGGTGTCGCAGGCTTCTTTGCAGGGCCGGTCGAGGATTTCGCCGATTTGCAGTTGTTCACGCCGCGCGTGGGTGCCGACAGTGCGGCTGAGGTAGCCGAACAGGCTGGGGCCGGTGAGCAGGCCGTAGGGGGTGCCGTCGGGGTTGACGATGGGGGCCACGCCGCCGGTGCGGTTGGCGACAGCCCAGGCCTCGCGCAGGGGTCTGTCCGGCAGGGTGGTGTTGAAGCGCAAGGTGATGGCGTCGAAACGCGGGGAGGCGTCGGGGAGCAGGAGGGGAGGGTCTAGCTCCAAACGTTCGAGCACCCAGGAGGTCTGGGGGTTGAGCTGGCCGGCACGGGCCGCGACCGCGTTTTGCCCTTCCTGGCGCAAAAACCAGGCGTAGCCCATGGCGGAGGCGATGGAGTCGGTGTCCGGGTTGAGGTGGCCGATGACGAAGGTCTGGTCGGTTTTGGGTTTCATTGACTAGCAGGATACTGGGTCGCCATTTGGCGCAACGTGTGGCTCAGCGGCGGCGATTGCGCAACCACCACAGCCAACCCGTTACTCACTTTGCAAAGCGCGCCCGCTTTCGTGAGCGGCGAAGACGGGTCGGCTACACGCAGGGTTGGGCAGCCGACACCACTACGGCCACTCATCACTACAATTCTTCCAGCAATCGTTCTAAATCACCGTAATCGTATGGCGGACGCTTGCGCACAGCCAGCACGTCTACATACAACTCTGTTTCTGTAATCGCATACACTATCCGCCATCGTTCTATCCGCATCCGTCTCAATTCCACGTCTATCTCCGGCAACCCCGACGTATCCAACTTGACACTTCCCGGCGGTCGCGGGTTGTTTCCCAGCCCATCTATTGCTCTTTTTACCCGCTGACGCACGTTCCCAGGCAGCCGCTTGATCTCCTTCCACGCTTGCGGAAGAACATAAACCTTATATTTCACTCCAACTCCCCCTTGATTTCTTCCCACGAAAGCCATCCCGCTTTTTCCCGATCCCCATTCGCTTTCCGCAGGGCAGCAAGCGCCTGCCGGGCGGTGTCCAAATCTTCCAGCGTTTCCAGCCACTCAACTAACGCCTCCCAATCTTCCACATTGAGAACCGCGAACCGCTTACCTTTGACCGTCACATATTGGACGGATTGTAGGGCTTCTAGTCCTGACATTTTGGTTTCTCCAGACTGTTGGTCTTCCGGTACCTATACCCCAGTTTACATTATCGCCTACCAAAACACAAGATTCCGGAAGATACTTTGCCAAACGCAGAACGTGGCTACCCAACCATTGATTATACCTTCTTTAGCTTTCTCCACACCCGTTCCGGGGTGGCGGGGATGGCGGTCAGGTCTGCGCCGCAGGCGTCCAGGATGGCGTTGCCGACCGCGGGCGCGACGCCGTCCATGGGGATTTCGGCCACGGCTTTGAGGCCAAAGGGGTGGGACGGCTCGAAGGTTTCGACGAAGATGGTGGTCAGGTCGGGCATTTCGTGGGCGTGGAAGATGTGGTAATCGCGCAAATCGCGCTCGCGGGCGCGTCCCTGTTGGTCGTAGCGCATTTCTTCGCTCACCGCGTAGCCCAACGCCTGGGTCATGCCGCCTTCGATCTGGCCGCTGGCGGTGATCGGGTTGACGATCACGCCGGAGTCCACGGCCATGACCAGTTTGTCCACCGTGACCATGCCGGTTTCGATGTCCACGGTGACTTCGGCGAACTGGGCGGCAAAGGGCGGGGGCGCGACCGGGGAGACGTAGGAGCCGACGGCCATGATCTGCATCTGGTCTTCGTGGTGCAGGGTGTTGTGCCCGATTTCGGCCAGGGTGACGGAGCGGCCATCGGGGGCGACTGCTTTTCTATCGATGAGGCGGATGGATTCGTGCGGGGGTAATTGGGTAACTGGTAATTGGGTAATTTCATCCGTCTCTTCGTCCAGCAGGCCAAGCATCTTGGCGGCGCGGCGTTTGATCTGGGCGGCGACCTGTTCGGCAGCGCGGGCGACCGCGGCGCCGGAGATGTAGGTGGTGGAGGAGGCGTACGCGCCTTTGTCGAAGGGGGTGAAGTCGGTGTCGGAGGAGTAGACCAGGATGTCTTCGAGGGGGACGCCCAGGATTTCGGCGGCGATCTGGGCCAGCACGGTGTCGGAGCCGGTGCCCAGGTCGGTGGCGCCGACCAGCAGGTTGAACGAGCCGTCGTCGTTCATTTTGATGCTGGCCCCGCCCATGTCCAGGTAGGGGATGGCGGTGCCTTGCATGACGAGGGCGAGGCCAATGCCTTTCCGGCGTGCGGGGTGCGAAGTGCGGAGTGGAGAGGATGACGTCGCACTTCGCACGCCGGACATCGCACGCCATGTTTCGTTGCCGAATTTTTGGTCCCAGCCGATGGCGGCTTTGCCCTGGGCGACGCATTCTTCCAGGCCGCAGGTTTCGATAGTTTCGGGGCGGGGTTCGCGGCCTTCGCTCCAGGCGGTGCTGAAGGGTTGCAGTTCGCCGGCGCGCAGCGCGTTCTTGAGGCGGAATTCGATGGGGTCGAGGCCGAGGGCGCGGGCGATGTGTTCCATGTGGCGTTCGACCGGCCAGAAGCCCTGGGGCACGCCATAGCCGCGGTACGCGCCGGCGGGCGGGGTGTTGGTGTAGACCACGTCGGCGTGGAAGCGGATGTTGGGGGACTGGCGGTATTTTCCGTCGCCCACGTAGAGGGCCATGGCTTTGTGGCCGGTGTTGCCGGTGACGGTGAGGGCGTGGCAGCCGTACGCGCCGGTGTCGGAGAGGCAGTACATTTCGTTGGCGGTGATGGTGCCGTCGCGTTTGACGCCGGTTTTCATGCGTACCCGCATGGGGTGGCGGGAGCGGGCGGCGATGAATTCTTGTTCGCGGGTGTATTCGAAGCGCACGGGGCGTCCGGTGGCGATGGTCAGGTGGGCGGCCACGTCTTCGATCAGCACTTCCTGTTTGCCGCCGAAGCCGCCGCCGATGCGCGGTTTGATCACCCGGATGCGTTTGAGGGGCAGCCCCAGCACGGGGGCCAGCATCCGGCGGGCGTGGAAGGGCACCTGGGTGCTGGTGCGGATGACGAGGCGGTCGTCTTCGTCCCAGTAGGTGATGACTACGTGGGGTTCGATGTGTGCCTGCTGCACTTTGGGGACCTGGTATTCGCGCTCGAAGATCAAATCCGCCTCGGCGAAGCCTTTTTCCACGTCGCCGATGTCGATGTGGATGTGGGCGGCCAGGTTGCGGGAGGCGTCGGATTCTGCGAAGTCCACGTATTCGGGTTCGTCGTGGATGATGGTGGGGTTGTCGAGGGCTTCGGCGGGGTCGAGGAGGGCGGGCAGGGGTTGGTATTCGACTTCGATCAGTTGGAGGGCCTGTTCCGCGATCTCTTCGCTCTCCGCGGCCACGAACGCGACGCGGTCGCCGACGAAGCGCACTTTGTTGTCCAGGGAGAAGGTGTCGAGCGGCCCGGGGATGGGGTCGGACTGCCCGGCGGTGGAGTAGACCACGCGGGGGAGGTCTTCCCAGGTGAGCACTGCGGCCACGCCGGGCAGGGCGCGGGCCGCGCTGGCGTCGATCTTTTTGATGCGGGCGTGGGCCACCGGGCTGTGGAGCACTTTGGCGTACAACATGCCGCGCATCTCGAAGTCGTCGGTGAAGGCGGGTTTGCCCAGGGCGAGTTTGACCGCGTCCACTTTGGGGTCGGGTTTGCCGACGCGTTTCCACTCCGAGGTCTGGGGCGCGGTGAGGATTTTGGGGTGGACGCGGGTGAGGGTGTCCGGTGCGAGGGTGTCCGGTGTCAGGTTGGGAGGTTGGTCATCAGGTAACTGGTAAGTGGGTAATTGGGGAGGGGTGGGGAGGGGGCGGTCCTGGTGGAGGGGGGGGAGTGGTTCGCCGCGCAGGAGGGCGGCGGCACGCAGCACGGCCTG
>JALUWE010000016.1 GCA_027019845.1 Anaerolineales bacterium
TACGCGGAATACTTCACCGAAAACCCGCCGGCGCGCTCCGCGGTCCAGGTGGCCGCCCTCCCCGCGGGCGCGGCAGTCGAGATCGAGGCCATCGCGTTGATCGGGTAATTGGACATTCCCCTCCTCCCCTCCTCACCTTCTCCCCTCCTCTCCTCCTCACCTCCTCCCCCCCTCCCCCCATGCCCGACTTGATCTTACTCGTAGACGACGAACCCAACATCACCCAACTGGCGCGGCTGTACCTGGAGCGCGACGGCTTCAAGGTGGAGGCTGTCGGAGACGGGCTGGAAGCCCTGGAGGCAGTCGAAAAGCTGAAGCCCACCCTGATGGTGCTGGACATCATGCTGCCCGGGCTGGACGGGTTCGAGGTCTGCCGCCGGCTGCGCGCCCAGGACAACCCCATCCCGATCATCATGTTGACCGCGCGGGACGACGATTTCGACAAGATCGTCGGCCTGGAGCTGGGCGCGGACGATTACCTGACCAAACCGTTCAACCCGCGCGAGCTGGTCGCCCGCGTCAAAGCCATCCTGCGCCGCAGCGAACGCCTCACCGCCGCCCAAAACCAAAACCCTATCCGGCTGGGCGACCTGCTCATCGACCCGGCGGCCCGGGAGGTGCAGATCAATGGGCAGCCCGTGGACATGCGCACCCAGGAATTCGAGCTGCTTTCGGTTTTCGCGCGGCACAAAGGCATCGTGCTCACGCGTGAGCAACTGCTGCAACTGGCCTGGGGATACGACTTTTACGGCCAGACACGCACAGTGGACGTTCACGTCGCCCATCTGCGCAAAAAACTGGCAGGCAGCCAGGTCAAGATCGAAACCGTCACCGGGATCGGGTACAAGCTCGTGGTCTGATGTTCAAATCCCTGCAATCCCGTCTGTGGTTGACGTATGCGCTGATCATTCTGGTGCTGCTCAGCTCCATTGCCATATTGGGGTTTCTTGCGCTCCGCAACATCCCCATTCGTAACACCAACACCCAGTTGCAGACCCTGGCCGTTACCCTCGGCAGACAGAGACGTCTCGAACAACTGAGCCAGGAGCGGCTGCGCCTCGCGTTGCAGGAACTCGGCCAGTTATTCGACGTGCGCATCCTGATGGTCGATCTGGAAGGGCGCGTACTGTTCGACACCCGCGCGGAGGTGGCACCTGAAGTGACCGCCATCCGCATCCCTCCGGGGGCGCGCATCCGGGAAGCCCGCCCGCCCACCGGCACGTTTCGCGACGCGGAAAACCGTCTCTGGCTGTACGCCATCCGCCCGCTGCACGCGGACAGCTACCTCGTGCTGGCCACCCCGCGGCCCACCCCCAATGTGGTGGAGTTGCTCTCTGACCGCCTGCTGCCGCCGCTGGTTTTGACCGCCTCCGTGGCCGCACTGCTGGCCGTGTTTTTGTCGATTTTGATGTCGCGCTGGGTGTCCGCGCCGCTCAAACGCATCGCGGCCGCGGCGCGCAACATCGCCCACGGAGAATACCGCACCATTTCCCCTGAAGGCCCCGCCGAAGTTCAACAACTGGCACTGGCCTTCAACGAGATGACCGCCCGCGTCCAGGCCAGCCAGCAATCCCAGCGCGATTTCGTCGCCAACGTCTCCCACGAACTCAAAACCCCGCTGACTTCCATACAGGGCTTTGCCCAGGCCCTGCTCGACGGCACGGTGAACGATCCGCAAGGTGTGCAGCGGGCCGCGCAGGTGATCCACAACGAAGCCGGGCGGATGCACCGCCTGGTGCTCGATTTGCTCGACCTGGCGCGGCTGGACAGCGGCGTTATCTCATTCCAGCGTTTGCCCGTAGACCTGAACACGCTGCTCCAGCAAGTGGTGGACAAATTTGCACCCCAGGCGCAGCAGACCCAAATACGCCTGCAAACCGATGTTCAACCCCTGCCCACCCTGATCGGGGACGGCGACCGGCTGGCGCAGGTCTTCACCAACCTGGTGGACAACGCGCTCCAGCACACCCCCGCTGGGGGACAGATCACCGTGCGGGCGCGGCAGAGGAACGGGATGGTCGAAATTTCGGTGCGGGACACCGGCCCGGGCATCCCTTACGAAGAGCAAAAACGCATTTTCGAGCGCTTCTACCGGCTGGACAAAGCGCGCACCGGCGGGCGCGGGCACGGCGTCGGGCTGGGGCTGGCTATCGCGCACGAGATCGTCCAGGCACACGGCGGCTACATCGCCCTGCACAGCCAGCCAGGACAAGGCAGCAATTTTGTGGTAAAACTACCGTTTGCAAAGCCGGATGACAGCACCGCAGTCCGGCGGAGACGGTAAACCGTGCCTGACGTATCCATCATCGTGCCGTGTTACAATGAACAAGCCACCATCCACCTGCTGTTGGAGGCCCTGTACGCCCAAACCTACCCCCGCAGCCGGATGGAAGTGGTGATTGCAGATGGTTTGTCTACCGACGAAACCCGGGAAACCATCGCTCGATTCCAACAAGAACACCCCGATCTACCCATTCGGATTGTAGACAACCCCCAACGAATCATCCCGGCGGCCCTGAACCGTGCCCTGGATCAGGCGCGCGGGGAGTACATCATTCGCATGGACGCGCACGCGGTGCCCCAAAAAGAGTACGTGGCCGAATGTGTGGCTGCCCTACAAGCGGGGAAAGGCGACAACGTCGGCGGGGTGTGGCGCATCGCGCCCCGCGGGAAGGGGTGGGTGGCGCGCGGCATCGCGGCCGCGGCCGCGCACCCGCTGGGTGTGGGCGATGCACACTACCGGCACACCCGGCGAGCGCAGTACGTGGATACCGTGCCCTTCGGCGCGTTCCGCCGCGGCCTGATCGACAAAATCGGCCCTTTCGACGAAAGGTTGCTCACCAACGAAGACTACGAGTTCAACGCGCGGCTGCGGCAGGCGGGCGGGCGCATCTGGCTCGACCCGGCCATCCGCTCCGTGTATTTTGCCCGCGGCACACTCGCGGCCCTGGCGCGGCAGTACCTGCGCTACGGCTTCTGGAAGGCACAAATGCTGCGCCGGTACCCCCAAACGCTGCGCTGGCGCCAGGCGTTGCCCCCGCTGTTCGTGCTCAGCCTGATCGCGCTGGCGCTGTTGTCGCTGTTTTTTAGCTGGGCACGGCTGCTGTTGCTGCTGGAAAGCGCGCTCTACGGGCTTGCCCTGCTGGCCGCGGGTATCCAAACCGCGCTCCGCCGCCGCGACGCGGCCCTGATCCTGAGCGTGCCCCTGGCTATTGCCGTGATGCACCTGTGTTGGGGGGGCGCGATGCTCTGGGGAATGTTGCGAGGTCGAAGGTAAGATGGCAAAACCCCGCGGGCTGCACCCGCGCGAACGCCAGCCGCTGATGTTCATCGGCGATCTGATCGTCGCCAGCCTCTCGTTGTTGATTGCGCTATACCTGTGGGGTGTGCGGAGCGAGGAGTGGCTGGGGTTTTCCAGAGAGTTCCTCACCACCCGCGTGCCGCTGTGGTTCTATTTCCTGCCGTTCGTCTGGCTGGTGTTGATCGTCGAGCTGTACGACCTGCGGCGCGGGGGCAATTTGGTCGAGACCGCGCGCGGCATCGCGGTGGCCGCGCTGATCGGGCTGGTGCTCTACTCCCTGATTTACATCACCTCCCCACCGGGTTCCCTGCCCCGCAGCGGGGTGGCTTTCTTCATCGCCCTGGTTTCGACCCTTACCCTGATCTGGCGCTACGCTTACATTCGCATCTTTTCCGCTCAAGCGTTCATGCGCCGGGTGTTGGTGGTGGGCGCGGGCAAGGCCGGCCGCACGCTGCTGCACCTGCTGGCCGAAATCCAGCCCCCGCCCTTTTTCGTGGTCGGTGTGATCGACGACGACCCCGAAAAAATGAACACCGAGATCGCCGGGTTCAGTGTGCTGGGTGGCTCGGGCTGCCTGCTGACCACCCTGGCCGAACATGACGTTTCGGACATCATCGTCGCCATTTCGGGCGAGATGCAAGGGCGCATGTTTCAGGCCCTGCTGGATGCCCAGGAAAAAGGCGTCGAAATCCTGCGTATGCAAACCGTGTACGAAGACCTGCTGCACCGCGTCCCGATCTTTCACCTGGAAGCGGACTGGATTTTGCGCTCCTACGTGGAGCAGAGCCGGGTGAGCACCTTTTACTTGATCGGCAAACGCCTGCTGGACGTGCTGGGCGGCCTGGTGGGGGTGCTGGCTACGCTGGTGCTCTTCCCCTTCGTCGCCATCGCCAATTTGCTGGAAAGCGGGCGCCCGATCTTTTATGCCCAAACCCGCTCGGGGCGGGGCGACCACCCCTACAAGGTGATCAAATTCCGCACCATGTGGCAAGATGCGGAACAGGACGGCAAACCCCAATGGGCACAGGAGAACGACCGGCGCGTTACCCGGGTCGGGAAATTCCTGCGCAAAACCCATCTCGACGAGCTGCCCCAGTTCTTCAACGTGCTGCGCGGGGAGATGAGCCTGGTTGGGCCACGGCCCGAACGGCCTGAGCTGATCGCATTATTCCAAAAACACGTCCCCTTTTACCGCGCCCGCCTGCTGGTCAAACCCGGTATCACCGGTTGGGCGCAGATTCACCAGAGTTACGCGGCCAACGTCGAGGAAACCTATGAGAAACTCGAATATGATTTATACTACATCAAACACCGCAGCCTGCTGCTGGACTTGATCATTCTACTGCGCACCCCGGCCACCATGCTGGGCTTTCGAGGCAGGTAGGGGCAGTGGTCAGTATTCAGTGTTCAGTATTCAGTGGTCAGTGCCTTCGGTAGTTGTATTGGTCGTAGTTGTCTTATTGGTCTTATTGGTCATAGTTGTCTTATTGGTCTTATTGGTCATAGTTGTCTTATTGGTCTTATTAGTCTGAGT
>JALUWE010000017.1 GCA_027019845.1 Anaerolineales bacterium
ACCCTATCCCCCCTCCCTATCCCTATCCCTATCTCCAACCCCCATGTCCCCACTACCCACCAAAACCGCCGTCGTCGCTCTGGGAGGCAACGCCCTGATCCTGGACAAGAACCGCAAAACCATTCCCGATCAATTCGATGCGGTCAAGAAAACTGTCCGGCACATCGCAGACATGGTCGAAGCCGGTTGGGAAATCGTGCTCACCCACGGCAACGGCCCGCAGGTCGGCTTCATCTTGCGCCGTTCCGAGTTGAGCCTGCACGAGTTGCACCCCGTCCCGCTCGACTACTGCGGAGCCGACACCCAGGGCGCCATCGGCTACATGCTCCAAAAAGCACTCAACAGCGAATTTTACCGCCGTAACATCCACAAACCGGTTGCCACCGTCGTCACCCAGGTTGAAGTGGACCCGAACGACCCGGCGTTCGACAACCCCTCCAAGCCCATCGGCTCTTTTCTGGACGAGCAGACCGCGCGGCAGCGCATGGCCGAGGGCCAGCGTTTCATCGAGGACGCTGGCCGCGGCTGGCGGCGGGTGGTCCCCTCCCCGCGTCCGCGTACAATCGTGGAACTGCCGGCCATTCGCACCCTGCTCGACCACGGGTTTGTGGTGATCGCGGTGGGCGGCGGTGGTATCCCGGTGATCAGAAAAGAAAACGGCGTGCTGCGCGGCGTCGAAGCCGTGATCGACAAAGACTTCGCCTCCAGCCTGCTGGCCCGTAACATCGGCGCAGACTTGCTCTTGATCTCCACCGCGGTCGAGAAAGTCGCCATCAACTTCAACAAACCCAACCAGCAGTGGCTGGACAAAATGACCGTGGCAGAAGCCGAGCAATACATCCGGGAAGGGCACTTTGCACCCGGCAGCATGTTGCCCAAAATTCAGGCCAGCGTGAAATTCTTGAAAGCCACCGGCAAACAAGCCCTGATCACCGACCCGCCCAACATCCAACGCGCCCTGAACCGCGAAACCGGCACCTGGATCGTGCCCTGATCCATTGGCACTTTGCCCGACTTATCGAGTAAAATAAAGTCGGTTCATCCAAGACGCACACACCCAGACCACCCAGACCAGTCAGACCACTCAGACAAATTAGACCAGTCAGACAACTCAGACAAATTAGACCAGTCAGACAACTCAGACAAATTAGACCACCCAGACCACTCAGACAAATTAGACCAGTCAGACCGTTTAGACAAATTAGACAACCGCCCCCCACGAAAGGAGGTGCTTTTCAAGAGACCGAAGACCCGACCGCATTTCCCCATCCTATCCCTATCCCTATCCCTATCCCTATCCCTATCCCCATCCCTCCCTTTGTCTCTTTCTCATAAGGAGGAGCCAGACTTTCTGTCGCACCAAACAGGAGCAGAAATATGTCGAAAAAACATCTCATTCTGAGCGTGTTGTTGTTGATCGGGGTTGTCCTGGCTGCCTGTCAGCAGGCTCCGGCGACCCCCGAAGTGCTGACCGTCACCGGCTTCGAGGGCGAATTCGAAGTCACCATCCCGACCGTCGAAGAGGGTAAAACCAACGTGGCTTTCGTGTACGTTGGCCCGATTGGTGACGGCGGCTGGACCTACGCCCACAACCAGGGACGCCTTTACCTGGAAGAAAACGGCAACAACGTCAACACCGCCTATCTGGAAAGCATCCCTGAAGGCGCGGATGCCGAGCGCGTCATCCGCGCGCTGGCGCGCCAGGGCTTTGACGTGATCATCACCACCTCGTTCGGCTACATGGACCCCACCGCCACGGTAGCCGAAGAGTTCCCGGACATCACGTTCATTCACGTTTCCGGCCAAAAGAAGAACGACACCAACTTCGGCAACGTGTTCGGCGCCATGGAGGAGATGAAATACCTGGCCGGTATGATCGCCGGCGCCCGCGCCAAAGAGGACGGCTCCAACCGCGTCGGCATCATCGCGCCCTGGCCGATTGCCGAGGTCATCCGCCTGAGCAACGCGGCCGCGCTGGGGATGCGCCGCACCTGCCCGGAATGCACCATGGACGTGCGCTGGCTGTTCTCCTGGTTTGATCCGCCACTGGAGCGCCAGGCCGCCGAATCCATGCTGGATGCCGGCGCAACCGTGATCATCACCGGCGCAGACACCCCCGGCCCGGTACAGGCCGCGGCCGAACGCGGCCTCACCGGCATCGCCTACGACTCCGACAACGCCTGCGCAGGTCTGGAAGATGCCTGCCTCACCGTGCCCTACTGGAACTGGGGCCCGGTCTATTTGGACATCGTCACCGCGGTCCAAAACGGCACCTACACACCCGAAGACTTCTACGGCTCCACCGCCGACGGTATGCTCGGCCTGTACGGCTTCATGGAAGGCCAGACCCCTTATCCCAGCGTGCCCGAATGGGTGATCCCCGAAGTCAAAGACCTGCTCGCCAAGATGCAATCGGGCGAATTCGACCGCTTCGACATCTTCACCGGCCCGATCAAGGACAACCAGGGCAACCTGGTCGTTCCCGAGGGCGTCACCCTCACCCAGTCCGACCTGGAAGGCCTTTCCCAGGGGTACATGGACGCCTTCGGCATCACCGGCCGCGAAGCCTGCACCATCTGCATGGACTTCCTGGTAGAGGGCTTTGACCCCGCGGCGGAAATTCCGCCCCTCGAGTAGTTCTGTAGGGCCTGTGAGGTCCCCAAGACTGCACAGGTCCGGCCTGGAACAAACCGCTAACGGTGATCGAAACGTGTTCAAACAGGCAGGGTGTAGGTTTCCATCCTTCACCCTGCCTGACTCTATCTCGAGGTGTCCATGAACCCTTCTCAACTGTCTGACAGCCCGGCCCTGGCAGTCGAAATGCGTGGCATTGTCAAGCAATTCCCTGGCGTGCTGGCCAATGATCGGGTGGATTTTTCCGTGCGCCGGGGCGAAATCCACGCATTGCTGGGGGAAAACGGCGCCGGCAAGAGCACCTTGATGAACATCCTGAGCGGCCTCTACCGCCCGGACGCAGGCCGGATTTTCATCGAAGGCCGCCCTGTGACCTTCCACTCCCCGCGTGACGCCATTCAGCACGGTATCGGCATGGTACACCAGCATTTCATGCTGGTCGCCACCCAGACCGTGGCCGAAAACCTGATCCTGGGGCAGGACACCCCCCGCTTTGTGATCAATTACCCCAAACTGGAAGCCGAAATTGCCGCCCTCTCCCGCAAACACGGCCTGGACGTGGACCCGGGCGCCAGAATCTGGCAGCTTTCCGTCGGGGAACAACAGCGCGTCGAGGTGCTCAAAATGCTCTACCACGGCGCGAAAATTCTGGTGATGGACGAGCCGACCGCGGTGCTCACCCCCCAGGAGGTGGACGGCCTGTTCGAGACGCTGCGCAGCATGGTCGCTACCGGCCACACCGTGATCTTCATCAGCCACAAGCTGGACGAGGTGAAAGCCATCTCCGACCGGGTGACGGTGCTGCGCCGCGGGCGCGTCACCGACGTGGTGGAGACCAAAGACACCTCCAAAGCCGAGCTGGCCCGTCTCATGGTAGGCCGTGAGGTGCTCTTCCGCATCGAGAAAAAGCCCGCCGAGCCGCAAGCTCCGGTGCTCCAGATCGAGCGGGTATCCTGCCTGAACGACCGCGGCCTGCCCGCCCTGCGCGAGTTCTCCCTCACCGTGCGGGCTGGCGAGATCGTCGGGCTGGCGGGCGTGGCCGGGAACGGGCAAAACGAACTGGCCGAGGTGATCTCCGGCCTGCGGGAGGCCACGGAGGGCCGGATCGTCATCCAGGGGCGAGATGTGACCAACCGCCCGGCCACCGCGGCCATCGACGCGGGGCTGGCCTACATCCCGGCGGACCGCGTCGGCGTCGGGGTTTCGCCCAATCTGAGCGTGGCCGAAAACCTGATCCTGAAAGATTACCGCAAACCCCCCATCGGCAACGGATGGGCGCTCAATCTGGCCGAGATCAAACGCCGCGCCGAAGAACTGGTACGAAAATTCGACGTCAAAACCCCGGATATTCACACCCAGGCGCGGCTGCTCTCCGGCGGCAACATGCAAAAACTCATCCTGGCGCGCGAAATCTCCTCACGGCCCAAAGCGATCATGGCCGTGTACCCCACCCGCGGGCTGGACGTGGGCGCCACCGAGGCCGTTCACCGCATGTTGATCGAAGAGCGCGACCGGGGCACCGCCATTTTGATGATCTCCGAAGACCTGGACGAGCTGCTCTCCCTCAGCGACCGCATCGCGGTGATTTACGAGGGACAGGTGGTTGGGGAAGTGCCGCCCGACGACGACCGGGTGGACGAAATCGGGCTGCTGATGGCCGGTTCCAGGGCTGAGTCCACCTACCTGGCCGGTGTGCCCGCCAATGGAGACAACCATGCGCATCAAGATTGAACCCCGCTTCGACGTTCCCTGGTGGATGACGCTCACCGCCACCATCCTGGCCGTGTTGTTCGCCCTGTTTTTGGGCGGGCTGTGGCTGGCCTGGGGCGGGCTGCCTCCCCTGCTGGCCTACCGCGCCATGCTCAAAGCCGGTTTCCTGGAGCCGTATTCGCTCTCCGACACGTTGGTCAAGGCCACGCCGATCATGCTGACCGGCGTGTCGGTGACGCTCGCCTTCCGTATGCGGTTGTGGAACATCGGCGCGGAGGGCCAACTGCTGATCGGCGCGTGGGCCGCGGCCGGGGTGGCCCTCTTCTGGCTGCCCCGCGAGACGCCCCGCTTCTGGATGCTGCTGGCCATGACCGTGGCGGGCTTCGTGGCCGGTGGGTTGTGGGGCTTCATCCCTGGCTGGCTAAAGGCTAAGTACGAGGTCAATGAAATCATTTCTTCTCTGATGCTGGTGTACATCGCGGAG
>JALUWE010000018.1 GCA_027019845.1 Anaerolineales bacterium
CCTCGCGGGGTGGCCCCTGCTATCGCTGCCTGTTCCCGGAACCGCCGCCTCCCGGGCTGGTGCCCTCCTGCGCGGAGGGCGGGGTGCTCGGCATCCTGCCCGGCACCATCGGCACGCTGCAAACCACTGAGGCCCTCAAGCTGATCCTGGGCATCGGCGAGCCGCTGATCGGCAGGCTGCTGCTCTACAACGCCCTCGACATGTCTTTCGACTTCGTCAAATTGCGCAAAAACCCGGACTGCGTGGTGTGCTCCCGCCCCCCGGAGGAAGTGGTGTTGATCGATTATGAGGAGTTTTGCGGGATGCCGATGCACGACCACCAGGAGGAGGGCACGGCTGGCGAAGGCTGGGACATCAGCGTGCAGGAGTTGAAGGCCCGGCTGGACGCGGGAGAGCCGCTGCGCATCATCGACGTGCGCGAGCCGCACGAGTGGGAGATCGCCCATATCGAAGGCGCGGAGTTGATCCCGTTGGGCCAGATTCTGGAACGCATGAACGAACTGGACACCGCGGAGGAGATCGTGTTGATGTGCCGCAGTGGCGCGCGCTCTGCCAAGGCCCTGCACCAGTTGCGCCAGGCCGGTTTCCGCAAGTTAAAAAATCTCAAAGGCGGGGTGATCGCCTGGGCGCAGGAGATTGACAACCGGCTGCCGGTGTATTGAGGTGGCGGTTGCAGGTTTTGCACTGCCTGCTGGGAGATGGCGCCGGTGGCCGGTGCGCCCTGCACGGGGGAGGCGAGGGCAGAGTGCGACAACCCGTTTGCGGATATTTGAACAAACGGGTTGTGTCATATTTTTCCCTATTGGCCTGCATATCGGATAAAAGTCCCCCCATAGGACTTACACACTTGAAAAGTCGCGCCCGGACCTCGCAGGTCTCAAAGCGCATGGAGATGCCCGGATGCAATCTGTTTTGGGTAACATCTTCCTGCCTCGTGGTAGTAGACCTGTCTCCGCTGCGTAAGCACCGCCCCTCACTCAGGCTATTTTACCTGGAAGGGGTCTCAAACTTTCGTGCAAGAAGACGAATTCGCGCGTTCGGGCCGCGTCTGGCTTGACACCTGGGGGCATTGTTTCTACAATCAATGAGGACGCTTCAGAGAAGAGGCTGGTTAAACAAAAATTCATCGAAAGATTCACAGTTTGGCTATTCGCCTGATTTGCGGATAAAAAACCCTTCGGAATTGTCATTGCGATTCCCCTGGTGAATGGTTGGAAACCATCGGCTGAACGGACAAAATGTGTTGCAAACGCACGACAAGCAGCGTTTCACCCTGTTTCCAACGGGTTTGACACATCCGGTGAATGGCATTCACTGGCGGGGAAGGCAGGCTCGATTTTGCCCAGCTCCTGTTGAACCATCCTCTAACCGGATAGTTACATTTCGGTTTGAATAGCATCTGTGATTTTACCCAACAGAACAATTCTGGGAGCCTTGGAACAGTGTATACAAAAATCTTAAAAAAAGTCAGTTTGTTTGCTAACTTTCCCGATAACGCGTTGGAAGATTTAGGAAAAGTCATGGAGCGAAAAAGGTTACCTGCCGGCTCCATCCTGTTCCGGCAAGGTGACGAGGGGGATGCGTTATACATTGTCGAGCAAGGCAGCGTGGTTATTTACAGCCAGGCTGAGACAGGAGAGGAGGTTATTTTCGCTCATCTGAATAGCGGGGACTATTTCGGTGAAATGTCTTTGATCGAAAACAAACCCCGTTCCGCGAGTGCCAGAACAACCGAGGACAGTGAGTTGCTCATCCTCAGCCAGGAAGATTTTCTGGAAGTTCTGAACGCGAATCCCTCGTTGGGGATAAAACTGGCTAGCGAATTTTCCGCCCGATTGCGTTCAACCTCAAGCGCTATTACCACAGGCGAATTCAAACCACTTACGCCCTCCTCAACAACCAAAGAAAAAATTCGAGTTTTTATTTCCTACTCTCGTCGAGACAAGGAATTCGTTCAAAAACTACACAGCGGTCTGACTGATGCAGGGGTGGAAACCTGGGTGGACTGGGAGGGTATCCCGCTAGCGACGGACTGGTGGGCGGAGATCGAGGAAGCCATCGAACAAAGCGACGCTTTTATTTTCGTGATCAGCCCCGATTCGGTGCAATCAAAATACTGTATTCAGGAAATCAAAACCGCTCTTCGGCACAACAAACGGCTCGTGCCGGTCCTGTTTCGCCAGGGGGAAGACACCATCGGGCGGCTTATTCCAGAATTACAGGCGATCAACTTCATCTTCATGCGAGACGACCGGGAGTTCGAAAGAAGGCTGCCGGAGCTGGTGAACTTGTTGCACACGGACATGGCGTATGTGAAGCAACACACCCGCTTTCAAGAGCGCGCCATCGAATGGGACCGTCGCCGGCGGCGCAGCAGTATGGTCTTGCAAGGCGAGGACCTGGATGATGCCGAGCAGTGGTTGATCAACGCGATGAACAAAGAGCCAAAGCCTACCCAACTGCAAATCGACTACATTCAAGGCAGCCGGTTGGAGGCAAAAAAACGCCAGCGCCGCTTCGTGATGCGGCTGACTGTCGCTTTAGCGATCATGCTGGTGCTGACGATCATCTCAATTATCTCGTTTATCGCTGCCCGGCAGAGCCAGCAGGCGGAAAGGGCCGCTCTCCAGGTGGCGGTCACCAACGAGGCGATTGCCCGAGAAGCGGAGGCCACCGCGATAGCCGCCAAAGATGAAGCCGAGAGCCAGCGCGCCACCGCGGTTGCGGCACAGGCCACGGCTGTAAACCAAAAGGAGGAAGCAGATAACGCCCGCGATGCGGCTATGGCCGCGCAGGCGGAGGCCATCCGACAGCGCAGCATCGCGGAAGAACAACGGCGGGATGCCGAGGCCCAGCGGCTGGCCTCCCAGGCAGAACAAGACTTGTTACGCGGCAGTCTGTTGAACCGCAGCATCTTGCTTGCTATTTCATCTTTAGAGAAAAAACCCAACTTTCAGGGCGACCTGGCTTTGCGCCAGGGGTTGGATTTGCTGCCTCGCCTGGTGGATCAAATCGAGAATAACAACCCGGTTACCGAGGTGCTTTTTAGCCCCGACGGAAAATACCTGGCCATAGGCGACACCAGCGGCCTGATCCAGATTCGGGATGCCACCACCTGGCAAGAAGTATTCCGACTGGAGGGACACAAGGGCAGCATTTTAGACCTGGCCTTCACCCCCAGCGGAGCACGACTCGTCTCGGCCGGCATGGATGGCACGGCTCGATTGTGGGATATGTCCAATGGGCAGGAATTGGCGGTGTTTGAACACGATGGGCCGGTGAGGGCCGTAAAGATCAGCCCGGTGGGAGACTGGATCGCCACCGGCAGCGACGACGGCACCGCGCGCACCTGGAATCCCCGCACCGGGCGACAGATCGCCCTGGTCGTTCATGGCGGCCCGGTACAGGACGTTTCCTTCAGCCCGGGAGGCTCTTTTGTCGCCAGTGGAAGTTCGGACCGGGTCGTTACCGTGTGGTCGCCCACCACCGGTGAAATATTTGTGCGGCTGCCGCTTGCTGCCGAGGTGACAGTTGTCGAGTTCAGCCCCATATACGTCTGGCTGGCTACGGGCACCGCCGATGGCTCCGTAATTATCTGGGAGCCGACCTCCCGCTCCAAAATCACCCAGTTTTCGCATGAGAAAGCCGTTACCGACATCGCCTTCAGCCCGGATGGGAATTGGCTGGTCACCACCGGCGAAGACAGAAGCGCGCGCATCTGGGAGACCCGCACCGGGCAGCCGATCGCACTGCTGTTTCACGACCGCCCAGTGGTGGACGCAACCTTCAGCCCGGATGGGGCCTGGGTGGCGACTGCCAGTGAGGACAACACCGTCCGCGTATGGGACCCGCTGACAGGCCAGGAGATGGCCCGGATGGTGCATCCTGCCCCGGTCAATTCGGTCGATTTTACCCGCGACAGCCGGTTGTTGGTTACGGGGGGGCAGCGAGAAGGGGTCAAAATTTGGACGCCACAATCCATCGGCTATACGCTCGTTGATCTGGTGGTGGATAGCGAGGTGATCGCCCTGGATTTCGGCCCGGATCAAAAACGCATTGCCACAGCCAGCACAGACCGCATTTTGCGCATCTGGGACATTTCTGAGGGGGCCCGCATCCTGGTCAACATTGAATCCGACAGCCCGATCCTGGATGTCGATTTCAGCCAGGATGGAGAACTGATTGCCGCCGCCACAGCCGATAATCTGGCAATTATTTGGGACGCTTCCACCGGGGAAGAGATCGCCCGGTTTGAGCACGATGGCCCTGTCAACGACGTGGAATTCAGCGCGGACGGCGCCTGGTTGGCGACCGCCAGCCAGGACGGCACTGCACGCGTGTGGGTGCTGTCTTCGGGGCAGGAATTTCGCCGCTTTGTACACGGTGGCGCGGTATGGAGTGTTTCTCTGTACCCCGATAGGGAACGGCTCGCCACTGCCAGCGATGACGGCACGGCGCGTATCTGGAACATCTCTTCCGGCCAGCCGGTATTCATCCTGGAGCATACCTCCAGCGTGATTCTGGCACGCTATGTCGCCGCGAAAAACTGGTTGGTTACTATCAGCCGGCCCAACGTGATGCGCGTTTGGAACGCTCCCACGGGGACGCTGCTGGAGCGCTTTGTCAACGATAGTGAGATTCTTGCCGTTGCCATCAGCGAAGACGGCTCCAGGCTGGCAATTTCGGACGAGGACATGGCGGTACGTATTTGGGATTTCGAGGCAGGGCTTGAACTGCGACAGGAGATCGCCCGTATCCCGTACGGCAATATGGTCAACGCGGTGGCTTTTGCCCCTCAAGGCAATCTGATCGCCA
>JALUWE010000019.1 GCA_027019845.1 Anaerolineales bacterium
CAGTTGGAGATCAGGCGGTTGGCAAATCGGACGTAAGAAGGGACGCTGAAATGCTGAGAGGAGAATCCGCTGAAGGCTTCGGTCCCAAAATCAGCAGCTTCATGTTTTTCAGCGGGTATCAGCGGTTCACCCCCCCAGCTTCTCGAAATCCTCCGGTGTCCCCAACTGGATACGCCGCGTTTTGCGGTTGATGCGTTTGACCAGGTTGCTGAGCACCGAGCCGGTGCCGATTTCGATGAAGGTGTCCACCCCCTGAGCGAGCATGTACTGGATGCTCTCGGTCCAGCGCACGCGGGAGGTCAGTTGGGCTTTCAGGTCGTCTTCGATGTCGCGCACGCGTTTCAGGGGCTGCGCGCTGACGTTGCCGATGATCGGCGTGTGCGGGTCCTGCAAGGGCGCGGCTTCGACGGCCTTGAAGAATTCCGCCTGGGCGTGCTCCATCAGCGGGGAGTGGGCCGCGATGCTGACCGCCAGCGGCACCACTTTGCGCGCGCCGGCCTTTTTCGCCAGCGGCAGCAGGCGGCGCAAGGCGGGCCCCGCACCGGATACCACCACCTGACCAGGGCAGTTGTCGTTGGCGACCTGCACCACCTCGTCCGGTGTGCTGGCCTGCGCGCACAATTTTTCGACCGTGGGGATGTCCATGCCCAGGATAGCGGCCATCCCGCCCGGGTTCTGTTCCCCCGCGGCTTTCATCAGTTCCCCTCTGCGGCGTACCAGTTTCAACGCCTCCGGGAACGGCAGCGCGCCCGCGGCCACCAACGCGCTCAGTTCGCCCATCGAGTGCCCGGCCACGAACGCCGGCCGGAAGTCCGGGTAGCGCTCCCAGAAGACCTGCAACGCGGCCACGGAGTGTACCATCAGCGCAGGCTGGGTGTTGACCGTGTCGTTGAGTTCGCTCTCCGGCCCTTCCCAGGCGAGTTCGGATAGCGGGAAATCCAGAATGGTATCCGCCAACACGAACGCGGCCCGCGCCACCGGGTAGGCGATGGTCAACTCGTGACCCATCCCCACGGCTTGCGAGCCTTGCCCCGGAAAAAGAAACGCGGTCCTACCCGCATCAAGTTCCATGTCCAGCACCTAAATATCCAATACCTAATACCCAATATCCAATATCCAATCTCCAATACCCGCTATTCCTCCTCCACCTCATAAATCTCACGCCCCTGGTAATACCCGCAGTGCGGGCAGACGCGGTGGGGCAGGCGCATGTGCCCGCAGTTGGTGCATTGCACCAGATGGGTGGCTTTGAGCGCGTGGTGCGCCCGGCGGCGGTTACGACGGCCTTTGGATACTTTTTGCTTGGGGAGGGGGGCCATGTTGTTTTCTCCTTTTTGTCTGGCTGGTCTAAGTGGTCTAAATTGTCTAAATTGTCTAAATTGTCTAAATTGTCTGACTGGTCTGAGTTGCAGGATTTACGCAGTTGATGAAATCAAGTACGGGTTTTGTGTCATTACGAACACCGGCGTAAGCGTTGTCAGAATGACACATAACTCCTGTCATTCTGAGGGCACGAAGTGCCCGAAGAATCTGGAACGCAGCGACCGAAGAATCTCCCTCACTATGGTTGGGATTCTTCGCTCCCCTTTTGTAACACTGCAAACACGAACAAAAACGATTTTGTTACATTCACAAAAAGACCTGCCCGATGGCAGGTGGTGAAGGATTATACGGACAGGGAGCATCCCTGTCAAGATTCGTGCCCGTTCCGTCCGTTGCCCACGTTGGCGCGCAGGTAGGCCTCGATGAACGGGTCGATATCGCCGTCCAGCACCGCCTGGGTGTTGCCGGTCTCGAACGCGGTGCGGTGGTCTTTGACCATGTGATAGGGGTGCAGCACGTAGGAGCGTATCTGGCTGCCCCATTCGGCCTTCTGGTATTCGCCGCGCAGCTCAGCCAGTTGTTTTTCTTGCTCCTGGCGCTTCAGTTCCAGCAGACGGGCTTTGAGCACGCGCATGGCGTTTTCGCGGTTTTGCGTTTGGGAGCGCTCGTTCTGGCAGGAGGCCACGATCCCGGTCGGGAGGTGGGTGATGCGCACCGCGGTGTCGTTCTTCTGCACGTTCTGGCCGCCCGCGCCGGAGGAGCGGTAGGTGTCGATGCGCAGATCGTTGGGGTTGATCTCGATCTCGGCCTCGTCCTCTACCTGGGGCAGCACCTCCACCTGGGCGAAGGAGGTGTGCCGCCGCGCGGAGGAGTCGAACGGGGAGATGCGCACCAGCCGGTGGACGCCCTTCTCGGGGCGCAGATACCCGAACGCGTACGGCCCGTTGACCGCGATGGTCACGCTCTTGATGCCGGCTACTTCGCCCTCGGTGGAGTCCAGAATCTGGGTCTCGAAGCCGTGCCGTTCGGCCCAGCGCAGGTACATGCGTTGCAGCATGGCGGCCCAGTCCTGGGAATCGGTGCCGCCCGCGCCCGCGTTGATGGTCAGCAACGCGTTGCCGCGGTCGTACGGGCCGGAGAGCATGGCCTTGAACTCGCGCTGCTCGATCTCTTTTTCGATGGCCTCGATTTCCGGCTCCAGTTCCCCCCGCAGGCTTTCGTCTTCCATCCCGGCCAGTTCCAGCGCGTCTTCCACCCGTTGGCGCAGCGTTCGCCAGCTTTCCACCTCTTGCCGCAGGCTGGAGAGCCTTTTCATCAGCCGCTGGGCGCTTTGCGGGTCGCTCCACAGGTCGGGAGCTTCGGATTGTTTTTGCAGTTTTTCGAGTTGTGCTTCCTGTGCAGGTACGTCAAAGACGCCTCCACAGGTTCAGGATTTTTTCTTTCGATGCCGTCAGGCGTTCAATCAAGTCTTGCATAGGAAAACCTCCAATTCTCTATTTTCCATTCTCTACTTCCGTTCACTCATAGGATTTACGCACTTGAAAAATCGCACCCAGACCTCACAGGTCTCAAAGCGCATGGACATGCCCGGATGCAATCTATTTTGGGTAAAATCTTCCTGCATCGTGTGATAGTAGACCTGTGAGGTCTCAAGCGTAAGTACTGTCACTCAAGCTCTGCCAGAATCCCGTCTACGAACGCGTCCGGGTCGAAGGGTTCCAGGTCTTGGGGCTTTTCGCCCAGCCCGGCGAACAGGATCGGGATGCCCAGCTCGCGCTGGATGGCGAAGGCCATGCCCCCGCGGGCCGAGGAATCCAGCTTGGTGAGGATGATGCCGGTCACTCGGACTGCCTCGCGGAAGGCTTTGGCCTGTTGCAGCGCGTTTTGCCCGGTGGTGGCGTCCATTACCAGCCAGACCGCGTGCGGCGCGCCCGGCAGGGCTTTCCCGGCCACGCGGTGCACTTTTTGCAGCTCCTGCATCAGGTTGTAGCGGGTGTGCAGGCGACCGGCGGTGTCTACCACCACGACGTCGATGCCGCGCGCCAGCGCGGACTGGACCGCGTCGTAGGTGACTGCGCCCGGGTCCGCGCCCGGCTGCCCCGCGATGACCGGCAGCCCGAGCCGTTCGCCCCAGGTTTGCAATTGCTCGATGGCCGCGGCCCGGAAGGTGTCCGCGGCAGCCAGCAGCACGCTTTTGCCCTGCTCGCGGAAGCGCGCCCCCAGTTTGGCCGCGCTGGTGGTTTTGCCGGAGCCGTTCACCCCGACCAGCAGCACCACCGCGGGAGCGCTGTTCAGCTCGATGGGGGGCGGTGCCTGTAACAGCTTGCGTAGTTCCTGGCGCAGCCCCTCCCGCAGCTCGTATGCTTTGGTCAATCCTTCGCTGTCCACGCGCGCTTCGAGGGCGTCCAGCACCGCGTCCACGGTCTCGATCCCCAGGTCTGCCTGGATCAGCAGGGCTTCCAGATCGTCCCAGATGTCGTCGGTGATCTCGGTGGCGCCCAGGATGTTGGCGATCTGGCCGAAGGTGCGTTTGCTGGTGCGCGCCAGCCCGTCTTTCCACTTTTGAAGAATGCTCATAGGGGCGATTATAACGCGGTGTAGGATATTTCGTAATACAATAACAAGTAACCTTATCCTTTCGTTTCCGTCTAAACCATGAGGTAATCATGCCGGATGACCGCGCCCTGTTGGCTGCATTGCGCAAACGTTCCCCCCAGGCTTTCAAAGAGCTTTTTGAATTGTATTCCGACCGCATGTTCCGCCTGGCTGTCAAAATGCTCGCGGATGAAGACGAAGCCGAAGATGTAGTGCAGGACGCGTTTTTGCGCTTTTTCGAGAAGTTGGAAAGCTTCCAGGGCCGCTCGCAGATCGGTACCTGGCTGTATCGCACCGTACACAACCTGTGCATCGACCGCCTGCGAACACGAAAGAACTTCGTCGAGCTTCCAGATGAGGGTGGCGATGATGCGTTGCCCATCCCAACGGTTTTCATAGACTGGCGTAAAGTGCCGGAGATTTGCCTGAGCGAGGCGGAGGTCAACCAGCAACTGGATCAGGCCATTGTCAGTCTGCCGGAAACACTGCGCGCGTTGTTCGTTTTACGTGAAATCGAAGGCCTTTCGACCCGCGAGAGCGCGGAGGTGTTGGGCATTTCCGAGAGCGCGGCCAAAGTTCGGCTACACCGCGCCCGCCTGCTCCTGCGCGAAAAATTGACCGATTACTTCGTCGAATTAGGCCGTAAAAGAGAGTTGATTCCATGACCAAAATCACCTGCGAAGAACTGTTGCAATACCTTTCCGATTACATCGATCGGGAATTGAATGAAGAATTGACCGCCGAGGCCCAGGAGCACCTGGCCACCTGTCCGAATTGCCGCGTGGTGCTGGACACCACCCAGCAGACTATTTTTCTGTTCCGCAAGCAAGGTACGCGCAAAATTCCGGCCCAGCGCCGTCGAAGACTATTCGAGCAATTGGAAGAGGCCTTCCTGC
>JALUWE010000020.1 GCA_027019845.1 Anaerolineales bacterium
ACTGCATCCTGAGCGGAGGGCGGACGGGGTGAGCCTGAAGTCGAAGGATGGGGATGGGGATTGGGGATAGGGATTGGGGATAGGGATAGGGAACTGCATCCTGAGCGGAGGGCGGACGGGGTGAGCCTGAAGTCGAAGGATGGGGATTGGGTAGTTGGTGGCTGAGGGCTTAAAGCTTCGGTCTCATACGTAGCTTTTGGGGGTTTGTAGGGTTAAAAAGTATATCATTATCTTGTGTTTACCTTGTCTACCGTAACCTTCGAGCTGCAAAGGAGGTGCCAATGCAACGATAGTGTAGGTTATTCTTGATTTTTCCCTGACACCCCTTTTTTCCAACTTTTATTACGAATTTGGAGGAGCTTGACATGGCTTCAAACAATAAAATGGGCTATCTTCCCAACGATACCCCTCCTTTTGGACAACTCGTTCTTTTGGGGTTGCAGCACGTGCTGACTATGTTCCCGGCCACGGTGTTCGTGGCCGCGCTGACCGGCTTCCACGTCGGCACGGTGCTGTTGGCCTCGGGTATTTCCACCATCGTGGCGCTGACGCTTTCCAAGCGCGGCATCGGCAAGTTCATCCCGCTCTTTTACGGCTCCAGCTTCAGCTACATCGCCGCGTACCTGGCTATCGTGACCGAGATGACCGGCGGTATGCCCGAGTTCGGCGTGCCCGTGTCCGACGAGGTGATCCGCACCATGCAGGCCGGTATCGTGGTGACCGGCATTCTGAACATGATCGTCGGGTTCATCATCAAGGCGGTGGGTAAGGATGCCATCGACAAAATCCTGCCGCCGGTGGTGACGGGTTCGGTGGCCGCCATCATCGGCTTCGGCCTGGCGTTCGCCGCGCTGGGCCTGGCGCAGGCCAACTGGGCAGTGGCGATCATCACCCTGCTGGTGACGGTTTTGTTTTCCGTTTACCTGCAAAACCGCGGCTTCATCGGCATGTTGCCGGTGCTGTTGGGCGCGATTGCCGGGTACATCATCTCCGCGCTGCTCGATCCCGGATCGGTCAATTTTGCCTCGGTGGGGGCCGCGGCCTGGTTCGAGATGCCGCGCATCACTTTCCCGACCTTTAGCGGGCCCCTGGTGGGCACGGCCATTTTCAGCATCTCGATCATGGCGATTGCCACCATCCCGGAATCCACCGCGCACCTGTACCAGATCAGCCTGTATGTGGACCGCTTCGCGGAGGAGACCGGCAATGAGCCGTATGGCCTCGATCAGCACATCGGCTTCAACCTGATCCTGGACGGCATCGGCGACTTTGTCAACGGGCTGTTGGGCGCGACCGCGGGCACCAACTACGGTGAGAACAACTCGCTGATGGCGATTACCCGTAATTATTCGGGGCCTGCGCTGGTCGCCGCGGGTGTGATCTCGATTTTGCTGGGCTTCGTCGGTAAGCTGGCTGCGCTGGTGGGTACGGTCCCCCTGGCGGTCAGCGGCGGGCTGGCGATTTACCTGTTCGGCGTGATCGGGATGCAGGGCATCGCCTTGATGCAGGAACACAAAGTCAATATGTTCGAGCCGCGCAATCTGGCCGTGGGCGCCATCATCATGGTGGTGGGCATCGGCGGCAACATCGGGTACGAGGGCGGCTTCCTGCCCATCCCGATCTTCCAGAGCGTGTTCCCCAACGGCTTACCCGCCATCGCCACCGCCGCGGTGCTGGGTATTCTGGTGAACCTGATCTTTTTGATCTTCTCGCCGCCCGAGGCGGCAACCGAGGCCATCGAAGAGGCCATGTCCGCCGCGGATTGAGTTTCTTGTCCCTGATTCGTTGAGACCTCACAGGTTTTTGAAAGCCTGTGAGGTCTTTTTATCTCAAAATATTCCCCTCAAAGATCACGTACCGCGGCGCGGCGTGGTAGCGCAGGGCCTCCAGCACGTCAGGCACGTGCAGCACCACCAGGTTGGCCGGGTTGCCGGGCGCCAGCCGGGGTTCGATAGCCGCGATCTCCCCTGTGAATGCCGATGTCGCGGGTCCGGCCGGAGCGGAGTTTGGCGTTGCGGAGGAGGAGGTCGAGGGGAGGCATGGGGGTTTCTCTCGGACTTCCAGACGAACTCGCTCTGGATTTTTGCGAGCTTGATGTCGTAATTGTTTAGGCGAGCGACATTTTTTTGTGCTCACAGGTCGTTGAATTTCGCCAGTCCACTCGTTCGTAAAACTTCACCCCCGCCCGTCGAATATGCCCAACCAGCTCTTCATCCTCGATGGCATTGAGAATGGACAGGTCAATCATATACGGCAAGAGCAAATCATCCAGTTCGTCCATGATGCGGTACAGCACGTTCAATGTCAAATCGTCCCTGCCGATGAGGGTCAGATCGATGTCGGAACCGAGCCTGTAATTCCCCTTCGCCCGTGAGCCGTACAAAATGGCGCGTTCCACCTGCGGGTAATGAGATAGAACAGTGCAGATTTTTTGAATAGTGGATTCCTCCAACCCGAAACGGCGATTCATGATGAGTCCTTGAGTTTTTCCATATACGAGTGAAACTTCACGAATTCGGGAAAATAACGGTTTACCACATCAGCGGCGATTTTTCTGGCCATTTCTTCGTTGTAGGTATGGCTGGTTAAGGTACGGCTGCGGATCATTTCCATCCAGATTTGCCCTTCCTGGATAATCCCTCTATTGAACGCCATACGAAACGCGTCGCGGCTGCCGCGAATCTCCGTTTCTCCCTGGTAAGCGAAAAAGTCTTTCAACACATTCCACGCCAGCTCGTAGGTGTATTCGAACGCCTGAATCAAACCTTGCTCTTCGAGTTCGTTCAATTGTCCTTTCTCGATAAATTTTGTCAATTGCCCCAATGCCTTCGAGAAATTATTGAACCGTCGTTTCCAGCGAATGTCTTCCATCGTAACACCATTTTATCAAACAAACATTTCAGCAAACCTAACTCCTCGCTCGAAGCCACATTCCTCGACAACTCGCGATCCCCGTTCACCCCTCTGCCCGGGATACCTAATTCCTCGTTTCCTCCCCCACCAGCTCCCACAACCGCGCCGGGCTTAGCGGAATCTCCCGTATCTCGACTCCCGAATCTCCCATTGCGTCTTCGATTGCCTGCGCGAACAGCGGCCCGACCGGGATGGCGCCGGCCTCGCCCGCGCCCTTGACGCCCAGCGGGTTGAGCGGCGAGGGCGTCTCCTGGTGGCCGATCTCCATGCGCGGCACGTCCAGCGCGGTGGGCAGCAGGAAATCCATGAACGAGGCGTTCAGCAGGTTGCCGTAATCGTCGTAGTGCAGCTGCTCGTAGAACGCGTTGCCAATGCCCTGCGCCACGCCGCCGTGAATCTGGCCGTCCAGGATCAGCGGGTTGATGACCGGGCCGCAGTCGTGTACCACCACGTATTTCAGGATTTCGAGGTCGAACGTGCGGGGGTTCACCTCCACGATCATGGCGTGCGCGCCGAACGCGGTCGCGCCGCGCTCGGGCCCGAAGTAGTTGGTGGCCTCCAGCCCGGGTTCGGTGCCGGGTTTGACCGCGCCGCGCAGCGGGTTGGCTTTTTGGGCCAGCTCGCCCAGCGGGATGGCGGATTCAGGCACGCCTTTGACGCGCACCACGCCTCCGGCCAGCTCCAGGTCTTCCTCGGCCACTTCGAGCAGCTCGCCCGCCAGCTTGAGAATCTTGCCGCGCACGTCCCTGGCGGCCTCGTTGATGGCGTTCCCGGCCACCACCGCGCCGCGGCTGGCGAACGTGCCCGCGCCCCAGTAAAACTGGTCGGTGTCGCCGGTGACGATCTCGACATCACGGACGTCCACCCCCAACTGATCGGCCACGATCTGCGCGAAACTGGTGAAATGCCCCTGGCCCTGCGTGCCCACCCCGGTGGCGACCGACACCTTGCCGCTGGCCTGCACCTGCACGCGCGCGCCCTCATACGGGCCGATGCCAGTGCCCTCCACGTACATCACCACCCCGATCCCCAGCAGGCGGCCTTCGGCGCGGGCGCGCGGCTGCGTTTCCCGCACGAACTGCTCGTACCCGATCATCTCCAGAGCCTTGTCCAGCACCGGCTCGTAGTTCCCGCTGTCGTACACCAGCGGCGCGAAGTCCTGGTAGATGATCTGGTTGTCGTAGGGGAATTTTTCGGGCGGGATGAAGTTGCGCCGGCGGATTTCCGCGCGGTCGAGGCCCAGCTCGCGGGCCGCGATGTCCAGCAGGCGTTCCATCACGAACACGCCGTGCTGCCGGCCCGCGCCGCGGTAGGGCGTGACGATGGATTTGTTGGTGAACAGGGCGCGGAATTCGGAGTAGTAGTTGGGCACGTCGTAACAGCCCAGCAGGGTGCATTGGCTGTTGATCGGCACAGTCAGGCCATAGGGCATGTAGGCCCCGCCGTCGTGCAGGAACACGTCTTTGACGCCCAGGATGCGGCCTTCTCGGGTGAGCGCGATTTCGGCCTCGTGTATCTGGCCGCGCTCGTGGGTGGTGGCGTAGAAGTTCTCCTGCCGATCTTCGATCCATTTGACCGGGCGGTTGAGCTGCATGGCGATCCAGGGGATCAGCATCTCTTCCTGGTAGAACATCATGATCTTGGGGCCGAACCCGCCGCCGATGAAGGGCGCGATGACGCGCACCTGGTGTTCGGACAGCCCCAGCATGGCTGCCAACCCGTTGCGGATCACCACTGGCGCCTGGGTGGTGTCCCAGACGGTGAGCCGCGCCGCGCGTTGGTCCCACTGCGCGACGATGCCGCGGTTTTCCATCGCGGCCGCGATGCCGCGGTCGTACACGAACTTGCGCCGGATGACCACGTCGGCCTGGGCGCGGGCCTGCTCGTAGTCG
>JALUWE010000021.1 GCA_027019845.1 Anaerolineales bacterium
CCCACCCCTACCCTCGATCTTACCGGCATCGAAGTGATCACCATCTACGACGACGCGCTCGACCAGGATTGGGCGGTCGCACCCAGCTCCGGCGTGGTCTACCAACTACAAGACGAACGCAACGCATACACCGGCCGGAATTCGATCTCCTTCTCCCCGGCAAAAGAAGGCGACAGCCTGCTGTTCCGCGTGCGCCCAGACGCCGCCCGGCAATTCCCCCGCCCGGACGTGCTCGCCATCAGCTTTTGGCTGTATGCCGAGGAAGATTACATCCGTTTCGACGATTTGAACGTGACCGTATTGGGCAGCAACGATTTCCCCTACTGGGTGCGCAACGACGACTCCGCCAACACCGACATCCCCACCTTCTCCCAAACCCGGCGCTACGGCCTGGGCCTCAACACCCCGATCCCCCCAAAAACCTGGATCAACATCCTGGTGTTTCTGGACCAATTGGTGTACGACCCCAATTTCGATGAGCAACCGGTCGAAGACCCCGAATACGAATACCTGACCGGTTTTTCCATCGATTACGTCACCGGATTTTGGAACACCGTGTACATCGATGATGTCGCCGTTTTTCTCCTTACTGAAACGCCCTAACGCCCTGTCTCTGCTCGGGGGAGGACTGCTGCTGCTGTTGGCCGCGGCCGGATGCCGCAACGCGCCGGCCACCCCCCAACCGGGTGGCCCTACCCCCACCGTGCTCCCCTTCCTCGACGCATCCCCCCCGCCCCCGGTCACGGCAGTCGAGACCCCGGCGCCCTCCCCGGCACCCACATCGGACCAGGCACCCGCAGGCCTCGCCATTCAAGTGGACGTCAACCAGCAGACACACCCCATCAGCCCGCTGATTTATGGCCTCTCCGCCGCCGACGACCAAGCCCTGCAAGACCTGCGCCCCACCCTGCTCAGTTGGGGCGGCAACCCCAGCACGCGCTACAACTGGAAGCTGGGCAACGCCTGGAACGCGGGCAGCGACTGGTTTTACCGGAACGGCAACTTCGGCTTCACCGAAGGTTCGGCCAGCGACGCGTTCATCTCCCGCGCCCTCTCCATTGGCGCACAAGTCCGCCTGGCGATCCCCACCCTCGGCTGGGTCGCCAAAAACGACGACAACAACACCTGCTCTTTCCCCCTCCCCGGCGGCGGCTGCGGCAACGCCAACGGCGCCACCTGCGAAAACCCCGGCCCCATCGCCGACCCCACCCTCGCCAACGTCCCCAGCTCCCCGGCATTCATCGCCGAATGGCTCACCTACCTCTACCAGCAACAACAATTCGACATCCGCTTCCTGGCAATGGACAACGAACCCGAGCTGTGGGGCTACACCCATTACGACGTTCACCCCACCTGCACCACCTACGACGAAATCCTGGACAAATTCCTGACCTACGCCACCCTGGCGCGCGACCTCGCACCCCAGGCAGAAATCACCGGCCCGGTGACCTGCTGCTGGTTCTTCTACTGGAACTCGGCGGCCGGCCCCGCAGACAAACGCAAACACGACAACCAGGACTTCCTCCCCTGGTTCCTCCAAAGCGTGCGCCAATACGACCAGCAAAACGGCCAGCGCACCCTCGACGTGCTCGACATCCACTACTACCCCGAAGGCCTCTACAACGACCAGGCCGACCCGGAGACCGCAGCCCGCCGCCTGCGCAGCACCCGCTCCCTCTGGGACCCCGCCTACATCGACGAATCCTGGATCAACCAACCCATCTACCTGATCCCGCGCATGAAGGAACTGATCGACACCTACTACCCGGGCACCAGGCTGGGCATCAGTGAATGGAACTGGGGCGCAGACCAGACCATGAACGGCGCACTGGCCATCGCCGACGTGCTGGGCATCTTTGGCCGCGAGGACGTGTATCTGGCCGCCTACTGGCGCTCCCCCGCAGTGGACACCCCCGGCTACTTTGCCTTCCAAATGTACACCAACTTCGACGGGCAGGGTTCGCGTTTCGGCGACATCTCCGTCAAGGCGCGCTCCGATGACCCGGACGCCGTGAGCAGCTACGCCGCCCTGGACAGCGCCACCGGCAATCTACACCTGATGCTGATCAACAAACAACCCGACACCATCCAACCTGTCAACCTCTCGCTGGCGGGCTTCACCCCCCAGGAAACCGCCACCCTGTTTCGCTACGACCCCTCAACCCCCCAAATTATGCAAACCACCATCCAGACCGGTGCGCAGAACCCTCTCACCATCGAGCTGCCGCCCTACTCGATCACCCTGCTCGTCCTGGCACCCGCCACCCCCTGACAGCGCGGCAGCCCTGGCTGCGCACCCATAACAGAAACCTCGGACATGCCGAATCCACAAACCATTACCAAAGCCAAAAACCACACCGCCACCCCCTTGATAAGCATCGGGCTGCCGGTCTACAACGGCGAACGCTACCTCAGCCGTTCTCTGGATTCGCTGCTGGGCCAATCCTTTCAGGACTTCGAGATCATCGTAGTGGACAACGCCTCCACCGACCGCACAGAAGCAATCGTGCGCGAATACATGCAAAGAGAACCGCGCATCCGCTACTACAAAAACGAGCGCAACAGAGGCGCGGTCTACAACTTCAACCGCGCGCTGGCGCTCGCCCGCGGCGAGTACTTCAAATGGATGGCTGCCGACGACGTCATCCGCCCCGAGTTTTTGCACGCCTGCCTGCAAGTGTTACAGGCCAACCCCCAGGCAGCACTGGTGTACGCCAAAGCAGCCTTCATCGACGACCAGGGACGGGTGATCTACCGCTTCGATGACATCATGGAACTGCCCCCCTGGCCCCGGCAGACGCTCCCGCGCACGCGCCAATTCCTCGAGGCCGTCTTTCGCGACGGCAGCGCGGCCAACGTGATCATCTTCGGCCTGGCGCCCACCCGCGTCTTACGCGCCATCCGCCCGCTGGGCAACTACTTCGGCTGCGATTACGTGGCCGTGACCGAGCTGGCCCTGCAAGGCGAAATCCACGAAATCCCGCAAGTGCTCGCTTTCTACCGGCGGCACAGCGGCTCCTCCTCCACCTACCGCAAATCCCCCTCCGCCAGCGAACAGCAAGCCTTCTACGACCCCTCCATCACCAGCCGCATCCGGCAGGAATTCAACCTGCGCCGTCGCTACCTGGAAGTGTGCCTGGTGGTCGCGCGCGCCCAACTCCACCCGCTCGCCAAAACCCGCCTGCTCGCGGCCATAGCCAACATCGTTGCGCGCCGTGCCGTCTGGCGCGTGGGCTTCGAAATTCGCGCCGCGCTGGGCAAACTGGACACCTCCCCCCCCATCAAACGCACCGAAGGCATCGGCCTGCACTGGTCCGAATTCTCCTAAAACAACGCAAAACCATCCAATACCCAATTACCCAATTACCCAATTACCAATTACCATCTCCTCAGAATGCCAACCCGAACTCCCAACTCGAACTCGAAAGGCAAAAAAGAACCCCTCCTCACCATCACCGGCGGCCTGCTCATCTTGACCGGCATTGTGCTGAACGAATGGACGCTGGCCTCCCTCACTTCCGACGGCAAAATCGACTCCCGCGGGCAACTACTCCTGATCCGGCTCTTCGATCTGAGCACCATCCTGCTGGGCGCGGCCCTCATCATCTTCCGAAAATCCCAATGGCTGCTCAAACTGCTGGCCTCCCTGGCAGTACTGCTGCTCACCGTTTTCGTGCTGGACACCCTGCTGTACTTCTCAGCCCCCCTCCTGCCGGAGTCCCTGGTGCTCGCCATGTCGCCCAACGCCCAACTGCGCTACATCCGCTCCGATCCCCCCAACAACCCCTGGGTGTACGACGACTACATCCGCTACGCCAAACCCGGCGCCACGGTCGAGTTATTCGGCATCCAGGTTCAGGCCGATTCCCTGGGCTACCGCAACCCGCCCGGCTACCTGGCACAACGGTCCGGCATTGACGTGGTGCTGGTAGGCGACTCCTTCATCTGGGGCACCGAAGAGACCACCATCGCCGATCACCTGCGCGAGGTGGTTGCTCCCATGAGCGTGTACTCCGTAGGCATGGCGGGCGACGGCATCTCCCAATGGCGCTACCATTACCAGCGTTTCGTCCAGGGCAGCAACACTTCCCCTCGAATCGTAGCGCTCAACTTCTACTCCGGCAACGACATCACCGACACCCGTCTGTTCCTCGGGCTGCAAAGCCGCCGCGACCCGATCAACGCCGCCGAATACTACGCCTACCTCAACTACCAATTCCTCGTTCCCTCCCCTGGCCGGACTCTCCCGCTGCCCAAGCCGCCCGAGCTGCTCTTCCTGGCAAACTACACCTTCGACATCTTCCAAAACCGCAACCTCCAGAGCCAGGAAAGCCAACCCAGCCTCCAAATCGCAGGCCAACCCGTGCTGGCATGTGCTCACCACCGCGAACCCTACCCCGAACAATTCGACCCCGACATCTTCGCCGAAATCCAGCGCACCGTCCAGACCATCCAAACCCTGACACCAGACGCAAAAATCCTGCTCTCCTACATCCCTACCAGCGGCGGCCTCTACGGCGATCTGATGACCGCCTGCCCGGATTACGCCAACGACATCCCCCGCCAGCAGGCCGCCTCCCAAATCCTGGCCCAATACGCCGACCAACTCGGCATCTACTACTTCGACGCCACCCCCCAACTGCGCCAATACGCCAAAACCAGCGTGGTCTGGTCCCAGATCGACCACTTCTCCCCCCTCGGCTACCGCCTGTACGCCGAACTGCTGGCCGAAGCCATCCAATCTCTGAGCGAGGGCCAGGAGTAAGGAGCAGGAAGTAAGAAGTAACCTGCC
>JALUWE010000022.1 GCA_027019845.1 Anaerolineales bacterium
GGCTGTTTGGGGGAGGCGGGTTGCAGTGGGGGTCAGGGTGGGGCTGGGTGTGGAGGAGGGGGTGAGGAGGGGAAGGGGTGAGGAGGTGGGAGAGGCGGGTGGGGTGGAGGATGCGGGCGAGGGGGTGACGGCCTGGAGGGAGGGGGTTGTGTTGACGGCTGCGGCCAACAGTCCGAGGGCGCGCACTTCGCTCTCGGGGCGGCCTTGCGCCAGGGCGCGTTGGGCCTGGGCGGCCAGGGTGTCGGCGATGTTGGGGTCTCGGAGCAATGCCAGCCGGGCCTGGGCGCGCGGCAGGTCGCGGTTGGCCGCGTAGGCTTCGGCGATCAGCGCGCGGTACCGTTCCTTGAGGTCCTCGCGCAGCGAGGCGGGTTCGGTATCCACGTATTGTACCGGGGAGATGACCCAGGCGTATACGATCCCGATCAGGATTCCGATCACCAGCCCGGTGAGCAGATACCAGGGGCCGCGCTCGTCGTTGTTCATGGTTCCACCGTGGGGTTGGGATTCCAGCTTTGAAGTGCCTGGTGAAGATCGTCGAGTAAGGCCAGATCAGATTGGCCGTATCCCGCCTGGTTGCCGTAGGCGATGGCTTTTTGCACGATTTCCGCGGGTGCTTCGGGTCCCAGGAGGGCGAGTCTCCTGGCAGCCGCCTGGGGGTCGGAGTCGCCGCGGTAAATCTCGGCGACCATCAGCACGTAATCGGTTTTGAAATCTTCCCGGAGTGTGTCCGGGGTGGTGTCGATGTATTCGACGGGGTTAATTACCCAGCCGTAGTACAACCCGGCCAGGATGCCGAGGATGATGGCGATGGTGAATCCAATCCAGCGTGACATGGGTGCTATTGTGCCATAGAGCTTTGGGGAGGGCAAGGAAGAAAATGATTGGGGTGTGCGCAAAAATCGCGGACCTCACAGGTGTCATGGGGCAATAAGACCGGGAAATGCACTGGCAAGGGTGTGTTTTCCGGGAGGAGTGCCTGTACTGCGCCCCCCACAACTCTGTGAGGCTTCTTATGGCCGTCGCTTTTGGGCGAGGTCGCGGTAGGCGAATTTTACCTGCCACACTCTCAACGCGGCCTCGATTTGAATACGCAGGGACATTTTGGATTCCCCCCATTTGCGGTCCGCGAAATAGATTGGGATTTCGTGGAAATTGAATCCGCACAGGTAGGCCAGGTAGGTCATTTCGACCTGGAAGACGTATCCGTCCGAGCGCACGCGTTCGAGCGGCATCCCGCGCAGGGTTTGCCGGCGGTAGAGGCGGAATCCGCCGGTCACGTCCCGGATGGGAAGGCCGAGGATGGCGCGGGCATAAAAGTTGCCAAAAGCAGAGAGGCTTTTGCGCCACAGGGGCCAATTTTTGTCCAGGCTGCCCCCGGGCACGTAACGCGATCCGATCACCACATCGTAATGTTCGATGGCGGCAGCCAGTTCGGGGATTTTTTCCGGGGGGTGAGAGAAATCGGCGTCCATCTCGCCAATTGCCTCGGCGCCATCGGTCAGCGCGATCTCGAAGCCGTGCAGATAGGCGCGGCCCAGTCCCTCCTTTTTGCTGCGATGGAGAACGGAGAGGCGATCTGGATGCCGGGCGGCCAGTTGGTCTGCGATCTTTCCGGTACCGTCTGGGCTGTTATCGTCCACCACCAGAATTTTTAGCTGGGGGACAGGTTGAGACAATAAAGCGGAGACCACCTTTGGCAGGTTCTCCGCTTCGTTGTATGTGGGGATGACAATGGTTATTTGCAATGGATGTTGAGGAATGAACTCAGCAGAGTTGCCGAAGGAGCATGGTTTTGAGGCTATCCGCGTCTTTGGGTGGTTTGTTGCCGGGGATGTATTGGCCGATACGAATGCTCAGCCGATGGGCATCCGATTTTGCGGATGTTTCTCGGTCTTTGAGGGGGTAAAAATAATCCAGCGATTGATTCAAGCGGTTTTTGATGTGTTCGGCAAGCTTTTCCACCTGACCGGGGTGGGTGAGCAGGACAAACTGAGTGCTGCTCAAATGTCCGATGAAATCCTCGGGTGCGCCCATATCTTGTATTGCGTTGTTGATCATCAAGCTGACTGCACGCAACACGTCATCCGAAGCGATAAAGCCGTAGGATTCGCGGAAGTGGTCCAGGTTTTCGATGGAGATGAGCAGGAGCGCCCAGGGATCGCTTTGTTCGAGGCACTCTCGCAATCGTTCGTCCACTAAAAGCCCCTCGGCCAGGCCTGTGATGGGGTTGTTCAGAGTGCCCTGAGCAGAGCGGCGGAGCGAATTGCGCACTCGTAAGCGCAGTTCCTGGATGTCAAAAGGTTTGGTGATGTAGTCGTCCGCGCCGAGTTCCAGGCCTTTGAGCCGGTCGTCGCGATGGCGTTTTTCGGTCAGGAAGATGATGGGGATGTTTTCGGTGCGCCGGTTGGAGCGCAACCGGCGGGCGACTTCGTAGCCATCGATATCCGGCAAGCGGATGTCCAGGATGACCAGGTCGGGATGAGATGTCTGACAGGCGTAGATAGCGTCTTCCCCCCAGTTTACGGTGAGCACTTCATAGCCCTGGACGCGAAAATAGGCATTGAGCATGTCGGCGACATCCAGGTCGTCCTCAACGATCAGTACCGTATGTTTTGCTTCGGCCACGGTTGAACCTTGTTCCGGTTATCGTATCGGATTCTTTTGAATGACGAATTCGCAGACATCATCTCCCATGGCGACGCACTTGGATTCGTTGACGCGGAATTCGCTTCCCCCCGAGACCCATTTCAGCCCTTCTTGCAGCAGGCCTACAGCGATAAAACAAACCGGCCTGTCTTCCCCGCTTCGTCCCCAGCAAACCGGGCAACGGTGGATGGTGTATAAGATTTCGTTTCCCTGTTCCTTGACGGTGGTTTTCTGATCACTGATTTGGGAAAAGATGCGTGCCATGGCGGGGAGGCCAATGCGCAGTTTTGCTGGCAGGGGAAGCACTTTGAAGGCCAGATCGCCGACTCCGGCCAGGGCGCCAAAGTTGCGCAGCGCGTCGGCAAACAGGGCACGGCCGGCCCGTAGCGCCAGGCCGCGCCCGCCCCGCGGGCCGTACATTTCTTCCAGCGCCAGGTTGATAGCGGTATAGTCCGCGAATTCGAACTCTTTGGAGAGGTTATCTGGTGGATAATTGTCAATCAAATGCGAGAGGTGAGCCAGATTCAGGATGGCATTGAGGCCATTTTTCCCCATCACCTGTTCGAAGGCGTCCAGGGTGATTAGTGCAAATTTGTTGGGGTAGTAATAGCCGCTAGGGGGAATTGGTTCCATAGTAATTTCCCGTTCTTTCAGAGTAGCTTGTTGAGGGATTCGGTTGCCCGGCGCATGTCCAGAAAGATCAGGCCAAGTTTGGCATCTTTGCGTGCCAGCGCGGTGAGAACGGCTTCTTCGCCTACTGCCGTGAGTAAGACATACCCGTTCTCCCCTTTGATGTATACTTGTTCAAGCGCGCCACGCCCTAATTCGGAGGCGATTCGTTCGCCCAACGAAAGCATGGCCGCGGACATTGCAGAAACCCGGTCTTCCTCAATGCCCTGGGGTAGCGCCGAAGCGATGGTGAGGCCATCGACACTGACTACTGCGGAGGCTTCGATGTCTGGTGATGAGGCTTGCATATTACGCAAGCTTTCGATCATTTGTTGTGTGCGCGACTTGCTCAAGAAATACTCCTGATTATTTTGTTTGTCAATAGGGAATACCCACTTTAGAGATGCTAACGCTAAATAATGTAGCACAGTGAAGTCATTGTGTCAAGCGGAAGAAAAAGGCAAAAATAGTATTCAGGCAAAAGTCGTCAGACGGCCAGCGGTAACTGAATTTTTTGCATGTCCACAAATTTGAATGCCTGATTTGGAGCAGCCTCTATCATGCTATAATCAGTAGCTCGAAGGCTCTTTATTGTTGTTTTCAACCGCAGATTGCGCAGACTGCGCCCCTCCGCAGTGCGGCGCTCACCCGGTGAGCTTACGTTACTTACCCCTCAAGGTGCGAAATGCTCTCGATAGAGATGATCTATGAATGGTATTCTGGCGATGATCCGGTACATGGCGTGGATCACGTATTACGCGTCTACCAGATGGCAGAGCAGATCGCCAGGGCAGAGATGGCCGATCTGGAGATCGTGTGTGCGGCTGCGCTGTTGCACGATGCCCAGGGCAGCGCTCCCGGAAGAGAGGGCGAGGACCGCGAGAACCACCACCACGCTTCCGCGGATTTTGCCCGCCAGGTTCTGGAAAAAGAAGGCTGGCCTGCCGAACGGATTGTCGCTGTCCAGCACTGTATCCGCGCGCATCGATACCGTTCTACCGAAGAGCCGCGCACGTTGGAAGCCAAAGTGTTGTTCGACGCCGATAAGCTGGATGTGCTGGGCGCAATAGGCGTGGCGCGCACGATTGCCTACGCAGTGCAGGCGCAACAACCTGTGTATGTGCAGCCCTCCCCGTTATTTTTGCGCAGCGGAAAAAGGGAGCCGGGTGAGCCGCACAGCGCGTATCACGAGTTCATTTTTAAGCTCAGGCATGTGAAAGAGCGTCTGTATACCGCTACCGCCAGGAAGCTGGCCGAGGCCCGCCATGCGTTTCTGATAGCTTTTTACGAACAACTTGTTGCTGAAGTACATGGAGAGCGTTAACCCCATACGCCGCGGGTTGAATGGAGACGGACGACCGGGGACGGGGGACGGTTGTTCGGGGCGTGGTTATTGGTGGTCGGGGCGACCGGCTATTGCCTGTGTCATTCTGAGCGCTGTTACTTGTGTCATTAGTATGTTTTCGAGAGTGTGA
>JALUWE010000023.1 GCA_027019845.1 Anaerolineales bacterium
GATCCGGCCTTTCGACCCCTCCAGCATCAAAGACATCGAGCGCGCCATTATGGCCTCCGACCTGGGGTTGACCCCCACCAACGACGGGAAAAACATCCGTCTCAACCTGCCGGTGTTGACCCAGGAACGTCGCCGCGAATTGGTCAAGGTGGTAAACAACCGGGTGGAGAGCGCGCGGGTCGCGGTGCGCAACGTGCGCCGGGATGTGATTCGCGATCTGCGCGAATTCGAGAACGAGAAGTTGATTTCAGAAGATGAACGCAAACGCGGCGAAGAAGAGATTCAGAAACTGACCGATAAATACATCGAAGAAATCAATAACATTGGGGAAAACAAAGAAAAAGAGATTTTGGAAATTTAACCCGGATAGCGCATGGATAACGAAAAACGGCCAAAACCTGAAAAAATCCCCACCCACGTAGCCATCATCATGGATGGCAATGGGCGGTGGGCCCTGGCTCGCGGTTTGCCGCGCATCGCAGGGCACCGCGCGGGAACCGAAAACCTGCGCCGGGTGCTGGAAGGCTGCGGCGAGTTGGGCATCAAATACCTGACCCTGTACGCCTTCTCCACCGAGAATTGGGGCCGCCCGGCAGAGGAAGTGCGCGGCCTGATGAGCATTCTGGAGGACGTGATTGATTCCGAACTGGAGGAATTGCACCAGGAAGGGGTGCAGTTGAGGCATATTGGCCTGCTCGACCAGCTGGAACCCCGCCTGCGCGAGAAGGTGAAATACGCGGTCGAGTTAACCAAAAACAACGACCGCCTGATCCTCAACATCGCGTTCAACTACGGCGGGCGGGATGAGATTGTTCACGCCATCCGCCACATGATCCGGGACGGCGTCAAGGCCGAAGAAGTGACCGATGAACTGGTCAGCCGGTATTTGTTCACCTCCGGCGTGCCCGACCCGGACCTGGTGATCCGCACCTCGGGGGAGCTTCGTATCAGCAACTTTCTCATCTGGCAGGCGGCTTATGCGGAGTGGTATTTCACACCCGTATACTGGCCGGACTTCGACAAAGATGAACTCCGCAAGGCCGTAGAGGAGTACAGCACCCGCGAGCGGCGTTACGGCCTGGTTTCGGCGCAGGTTTCCTGAAGCAGCTATGCTCCGCCAAAGGGTGGTGGTCGCCGCGGTTCTGTTGCCCATTGGCCTGGGGGTCATTTATCTGGGAGGGATTGTCTATCTGGCGGTCATCACCGCCTTGCTGGCGATAGCGGCCTGGGAATACAGCCGTCTGTTTCAGGCGGGGGGATTTCGCCCGGCCACACTGTTACTCATCGGGGGCGTGATTGCACTGACCGTCGGGCGGTATACCCATCTTCAAAACAACCTCTCTTTTGCCAGCGACAGCGTGATCCTGGGCGCGTTCATTTTGCTCAGCATGGCCTATCACGCCTGGGCCTATGAGCAGGGCAGCCCCTATGCGGGTACGGATTTTGCGATCACGGTGGGGGGGATGATGTACGTGGGATTTCTGGGGAGCTATTTGATCCTGATCCGTAATTTGCCAGACGGGTTGTGGTGGTTGCTGACCACGCTGCCCGCGGTCTGGCTGGCCGATTCAGGGGCGTATTTCGTGGGGCGCAAGATCGGGCGCACCCAATTCAGCCGGCGGTTAAGCCCGAAGAAATCCTGGGAGGGCTACCTCTCCGGCGTGGTGATCGGCACGCTCGGCACCGCCCTGCTGGCCCTGGGGTGGCGCGCCCTGGCCGGGTACGACATCCAGGTGACAGCCCTGAACGCCGGAATTCTGGGATTCATTCTGGCCGTGGTAACGCCGGTGGGCGACCTGGGCGAAAGTATGTTGAAAAGACAGGTGGGCATCAAAGACTCCAGCCATCTGTTTCCCGGTCATGGGGGCGCGCTGGACCGCATCGACACCTGGCTGTGGGCAGGACTTATCGGCTATCACCTTATCGCGTGGTTCTTTTGATGCTGATTGACACGCGATTCCTCGCATGGTATCATACCGCCAACAATTTAGAGCAGCCCGAAAGGCTCTCTTATCCAGAGAGGTGGAGGGACCGGCCCTGTGAAGCCTCGGCAACCGTCCAGTGATCAGTATTCAGTGATCAGTGTTCAGTATTCGGTAAATAGCGTTTCTGAACACTGAATACAGAACACCGGAAACTGGAAATGGTGCCAATTCCGGCAGATGGATGATCTGGAAGATGAGAGGGCGAATAGGTAGCCTGGACTACACATGCCCTTTCACGCCTGAGGGCATTTTTTATTTTTCTGGAGGTCGTTATGAGTACAACTTTTATGAACGCTCCGCGGCTGATGTTCACCTCCGAGTCCGTGACCGAGGGTCACCCCGACAAAATGTGTGATCAAATTAGTGACGCGGTGCTGGACGCCTGCTTCGAGCAGGACCCCTATTCCCGCGTGGCCTGCGAGACTGCCACAAAAACCGGTTTCGTCATTTTGTTAGGCGAGATCACCACCCGCGCGCACATCAACTATGATCAACTGGTGCGCCGGGTCATCACCGAAATCGGGTACGATGACAGCGTAAAGGGGTTCGACGGCAACACCTGTGGCGTTCAGGTCGCCATCGCGCAACAGTCCGGAGATATTGCCATGGGGGTAGATAAAGCCCTGGAAGCCAGATCGGGAGCCGTCACAGAAGAAGAGATCGAAGCAATCGGCGCAGGAGACCAGGGCATGATGTTCGGTTTTGCCTGCAATGAGACCGATGTGCTGATGCCGCTGCCGATCTACCTGGCGCACAAACTCACCCGCCGCCTGGCCGAAGTGCGCAAAGACGGCACGCTGCCCTGGCTGCGTCCCGACGGCAAGGGGCAGGTCACTGTCGAGTACAGCTATGGCCGCCCCAAACGGGTGGACACCGTGTTGGTCAGCACCCAGCACGCGCCCGATCTCAGCCAGGAGGAAATCCGCGCCGCGGTGATCGAACACGTGATCATGCCCGTCTTGCCCCCCGAGATGGTAGACGACGAGCTGAAAATCTACGTCAACCCCACCGGACGGTTCGTGATCGGCGGCCCGATGGGGGATGCCGGGTTGACCGGGCGCAAGATCATCGTCGATACCTATGGCGGGATGGGGCGGCACGGCGGCGGGGCCTTCAGCGGCAAGGACCCCACGAAGGTGGACCGCTCCGCGGCGTATGCCGCCCGCTGGGTGGCGAAAAACATCGTGGCCGCCGGCCTGGCCGAACGCTGCGAAATCCAGGTGGCTTACGCCATCGGCGTGGCCCGCCCCTTGAGCATCAACGTCGAAACCTTCGGCACCGGCACCATCCCGGACGAGGAGATCGCTCAAATCATCGATCAGGTCTTCGACCTGCGGCCCGGCGCGATCATCCGCGATCTGGACTTGCGCCGCCCGATCTTCCGGCAGACGGCTGCCTACGGCCACTTCGGGCGTGACGACCTCGATCTTCCCTGGGAGCAAACCAACCGGGTCGAGGAGTTGAAATCCGCGGCAGGCGGGTTTCTGGTAGCCGCAGATTGACCACCCCCAAAAATAAAGAACAACACCCGGCTCAATCACAGCCGGGTGTGTTGCTTTAACACCTGAGCTTTGGATACCCCTCTTTGGCATTGCCATTGCGAAGCCCCGCACTGCCTGCCCTGAGCCACACCGAAGGGCCTGCCCTGAGCCACACCGAAGGGCCTGCCCTGAGCAGGCAGCAGATGGCTCTTAATTCAAATGCGGGTTGAATTTGGCTTCCAGCCGCTTTTTGGGTTGATAGCCCGTCAACCGCACAGCCGGTTCGCCGTTTTTGAACAGGATGAGCGTTGGGACGCCCATGACCCCGTATTGCATGGCGAGACGGGGGTTGTGATCGACATCGATTTTGACCACTTTTACCCTTTCTCCCCACTCACTGGCCAGCTCTTTTACTACCGGGTCGAGCATCTTGCAAGGCCCGCACCAAACCGCACTGAAATCCACCAAAACAGGTGTAGAGGCTTCGAGAACCTCGCTTTGAAAAACGTCTTCGTTGATTTGCGTAATGACACTCACTTCGACCTCCAGGAAAAGATGTGTTGAACAGGCGGGTTTCTTTTGACAGAATCGTCAGTTCCTATCTTACCATTTCTATACGGGCAGGGAAATCTTTCTAATGAAATTTTGATGATCTTTGCAGGGGATCGTCATGCAGTGTCCGTATGCGCCGGGCAACTGCGCATAGCAAAACTTGACACAAGATTCTAATTTTGTTACAATTACTGCGCCTCTCCTCCGCTCTTTGCAAAATATTTGGCATATAAGTCCGTGAACCACCCTCACGCTCCTCTCCGGCTAAACGTCGGCTTCATCGTCAAGCAACGCATTGGCTACAGCAGGAATTTTTCCTTCGATTTCGCCAGCCTTTTACTCGCGCCTGACCTGGAGCTTCAAAACTTCACCGGCAACGCCGAAGTCAGCCGTACACAAAAAGGGCTACTTGCCCGAGTGGGGTTGAACGCCAGCACAACTGTCAGTTGTGTGCGTTGTCTGACACCCTTTCAACTCGAGCTGCACACCCGCTTTACCGAGTTGTTCGTAGAGCTTTTACACAAAGCCTCGGAAATCGAGCTGGTGCTACCAGAAGACGGACACATCGACCTCGGGCCGATTGCCTGGGAATACTTCAACCTCGAAATCCCCATCAACCCCATCTGCAAACCGGACTGTAAAGGTTTATGTCCCATTTGTGGGGAAAATCTCAACCATACCCAGTGCGGCCACAAAATAGACGATGTCGATCCCAGGCTCAAAATCCTGAAAAATCTGCTGCCCAAACTCTGAGAGGAGAAGCGTGATATGAGTGCAAAAGGCGAGGAGGACCCTCTGCATCCTTTGAGCGAAGAACCTGCTACAGAATATTTCATAGATGTTCAGCAGATCAAAGAGGACCTCGACACCAATTTGCAAAATGTTCTTGAACTGCGTGAATTCGTTTCCAAACTAAACACAAACGGAAACGATATTCCAGCAGGGGAGGCGACAAAAACCTCTCCCAAGGACACCCAGCCGGATGACAACCAGCTGAGTCTCGAACATCTCTCGGTCATCGACCCGGTAGGGCTGTATTTACGCGAGATGTCCCGCGTCCCCCTGCTGATGAATGACGAAGAAGTATCGCTCGCCAAGCGCATTGTATGTGGGCGAATATCGCACAGCCAGCTCAACAACCTGAACGGCAAAGCCACTCCGCAAGAGGTGGAAACACTCAAAGCTGCCATTCGCGATGGGGAACTGGCCCGTGAACAGTTAATCAAGGCCAACACCCGGCTGGTGGTCAGCATCGCCAAGAAATATGTTGGCCGCGGTGTGCCCTTCCTGGATTTGATCCAGGAGGGCAATTTGGGCTTAATGAAAGCGGTCGAAAAATACGATTACAAGCGCGGCTTTCGTTTTTCCACTTACGCCACCTGGTGGATCCGCCAGACCATCACCCGTGCCATCGCAGAACAGGGACGCACCATCCGCGTACCCGTCCACATGGTGGACCGCATCCGCCAGATGTACAACAAAGCCCAAGAATTGGAGCAGTCTCTGGGGAGACCCCCCACCACCGCCGAGTTGGCCGAAGCTCTCGGCCTCGAAGTACAGCGTATCGAATGGATGATCCGCGTTTCCCGCCTGCCGATTTCTCTGGAAAGCCCGATTGGCGAGGACGAAGAAACGGAATTCGGGGCTTTCATCGAAGATGACAACGCCCTCAGCCCCAGCCAAACCGTTTATCAGAACATGCTGCGAGAAAAGATCAACCAGGTACTCGAAACCCTTTCCCCTCGCGAAGCGCGCATCCTCAGGTTGCGCTTCGGCCTGGAAAACGGGCGCTGCTACACGCTGGAGGAGATCGGGCGCAAATTTGGCCTGACCCGCGAACGCATCCGCCAGATCGAAGGTAAAGCCTTGCGCCGCCTGCGCCATCCCCGCCGCTCCCGCCAGCTCCAAGATTATTTGTAATCAAGCCATAAACCCATTCCCAACGCACAAACCCCCATCCTTCGACTACGAGCGAACGGAGTTCGGTACGAACTCTATCGCCCTCCGCTCAGGATGCAATCCCCATTCACAATTAACCGTTCACAATTCACAATTCACCATTCACAATTCCGCCTCCCATCCTTCGACTACGAGCGGGCTTCGCCCGCCCTCCGCTCAGGATGCAATTACCCAATTACCAATTACCCAATTACCCAATTACCTCTCCTCCGACCACAGGCCCCCTCGCCCTCCTCTCAGGATGCGCCAACTCGAACATTGACAAATCCCCCACCCCCGTTTACACTTTTTCCATGAATTTTCTGCTGCTCGTCTCCCCCGCCGGCATGGTGATCTCCATGATGCGCATGATGATGGACATGCGCCACCGCGTCCGGGAACGGGCAGTCCTGAGACGGCGATACGCCTGATCGCCCAGCCTCAAGGCTTCAAGGCTGTCCACCGGGCAGCCTTTTTTGTTGGGAAAGGCAACCTTCCCACCAACCAAGAACCAACTCCCGGAGGAAACCCATGCCCGAAAACATACTCGTCGCCGTTGCCTGGCCCTATGCCAGCGCAAACATCCACGTCGGCAACATCACCGGCGCCTACCTGCCCGCCGACATCTTCGCCCGCTACCACCGGCTGAAAGGCAACCGCGTCATCATGGTCTCCGGCTCGGATTCCCACGGCACCCCGGTCACGGTGCGCGCCGACGCAGAAGGCAAAGACCCCGAAACCGTCTACAAAGAGTTCCACGCCCGCTTCCTGGAACTCTTCCAGAAAGCCGGTCTGGCCTACGACCTGTTCACCAGCACCCACACCGAAAACCACTTCAAAGTCTCCCAGAGCATCTTCCTGGCGCTGCAAAAGAGCGGCTACCTGTACCGGGAGACCCAGCAACAATGGTACTCCCCCGATGAAGGGCGTTTCCTGCCCGACCGTTACGTGGAGGGCACCTGCTACATCTGCGGCTACGAAAACGCGCGCGGCGACCAGTGCGACAACTGCGGCAACCTGTTGGACGCCAACCAGCTGATCAACCCGCGCTCCAAAATCGGCGGCGGCACCCCCGAGCTGCGCGAAACCGAGCACTTCTTCTTCGACCTGGGCAAACTGCAACCCGCCATCATCGACTTCCTGAGAGCCAGAAAGGCGTACTGGCGCCCGAACGTGGTGCGCCAATCCCTGGGCTGGATCGAGGCCGAGGGCCTGCGCGGCAGCCCGATCACCCGCGACCTCGACTGGGGCATCCCCATCCCGCTCGAAGGCTGGGAGGGCAAATGCCTGTACGTCTGGTTCGAAGCCGTGATCGGCTACCTGTCCGCGGCGGTCGAATGGGCGCAACTCAACGGCCAGCCCGACGCCTGGCACGACTGGTGGTACAACCCCGACGCCAAAACCTACTACTTCATCGGCAAAGACAACATCCCCTTCCACGCCATCCGCTGGCCCGCGCAGCTGATCGGCGCGGGGGAATGGTTCGCCAAAATCTTCGAGGGCCTCGAAGGCAAACGCCTCACCCTGCCCTACGACGTGCCCGCCAACGAATTCATGAACCTGGAAGGCCGCAAAATTTCCGGCAGCCGCAACTGGGTGGTGGACGGCCTCGATTTCCTCCAACGCTACGACCCCGACCCCCTGCGCTATTACCTGACCACCAACATGCCCGAAACCCGCGACTCCGACTGGGACTGGGGCGAATTCGTGGCCCGCAACAACAACGAACTGGTCGCCACCTGGGGCAACCTGGCCAACCGCGTGCTCTCCTTCGCGCACAAACACTGGGACGGCCACGTTCCCGAACCGGGCAGCCTGCGCCCCGCAGACCAGGCATTGCTGGCCGCCATCGAAGCCGGTTTCGAGACCGTCGGCAGCCTGATCGAGCGCGTCCGCCTGCGCGCCGCGCTGCAAGAAGCCATGCGCCTGGCCGGGGAGGTCAACAAATACCTCGACCAGGCCGCGCCCTGGTTCGAGATCAAAAGCGATAAAAACCAGGCCGCCAAATCCGTCTACACCGCCCTGCGCGCCATCGACAGCCTGAAAACCCTGCTGTCCCCCTTCCTGCCCTTCACCAGCGAGCGGCTGCACACCTTCCTGGGCTACGACGCCCCCCTCTTCGGCCAGCAAACCGTCGAGAGCGTGCAGGACGCGCTGGGCGAGCACACCGCGCTGCGTTACCTGCCCGCCGGGGCCAGCGGCCAATGGCAGCCCAGCCAGCTTCAGCCGGGCATCCCCATCCAAAAACCGGCCCCGCTCTTCAAAAAACTCGACCCCGAGGTGGCCGAACAGGAACGCGCCCGGTTGGGGGAGTGAAGAGGGGAGGAGGGGCAACGCGGATCACAACCTTCACCTTTCCTTTTCCTCCAGATACGCCAATAAAATCAGCAGCGCGGCGCGGGCCGATTCCTCCTTGTTCCCCACCCGGTCCCGCTGCCAGACAAACCGCTGCGCGCGGACCCCAGCCGGGGTGCTGATCCCGATCCAGGTCAACCCCACCGGCTTTTCGGGCGTCCCCCCGCCCGGCCCGGCGATGCCGGTCACGCTCAGGCCGAGGTCCGCCCCCAGCAGGCCGCGCACCCCCTGCGCCATCTCGCAGGCCGTCTGCTCACTCACCGCGCCGTAGCGCTCGATGGTCTCGGGCCTCACGCCCAGCAGCCCGATTTTGGCCTGGTTGGCATAACTCACCACCCCGCCCAGGTAGTAGTCCGAAGAACCGGGCACATTGGTGATCAGATGCCCGATCAGCCCGCCGGTGCAGGATTCCGCGGTCGCCAGCGTCAGCCCGCGGGCGCGCAACAGGGGCGCAATGACCCTTTCGGGGGAATGGGGGCTAACAAATGGGGAGTTAGAGATAGAACCCTTCAACGCTCGACCTTTCTCGATTCAACCTTCACCATCCTTCGACTAAAGGGAGATTCTTCGGTCGCTTCGCTCTCTCAGAATGACAACCCAATATCCATCCTTTGACTACGAGTGGACTTCGTCCGCCCTCCGCTCAGGATGTAATACCCAATACCCTATCCCCACTCCCTATCCCCACTCCCTATCCCTATCCCTATCCCTATCCCTATCCCTATCCCTATCTCCACCCCCCATCCTTCGACTTCAAGCGAACGGAGTTCGGTACGAACTCTATTCGCCCTTTCGCTCAGGATGCCATTCACAATTCACAATTCACCATTCACAATTCTCGATTAAAATTCTACCATGCCCGCCCCCGAACACCTGCGCACGCTGCTGGACACCATCCCCCCCAAGCCCGGCTGTTACCTGATGAAGAACGACAAAGGGGAGATCATCTACGTCGGCAAGGCGGTCAATTTGCGCGCCCGGGTGCGGTCATACTTTCACGCCAGCGCGCAGCACAGCCGCAAAACCCGGCGGCTGGTGCAAAACATCGCGGACATCGAGTGGATCGTAGTGGCCTCCGAACTGGAAGCCCTGATCCTGGAGATGAACCTGATCAAAAAACACCGCCCAAAGTACAACGTGCGCCTGAAGGACGACAAACGCTACCCCTACGTCAAAGTGCATTGGGCCGATCCCTTCCCCAAAGTGACCGTGACGCGCAACATGCAAAACGACGGCTCGCGCTACTTCGGGCCGTATACCAGCGTGTGGGCCGTTCACCAGACGCTGAACGTGCTGCGCAAAATCTTCCCCTACCTGACCTGCGACCGCAAGATCACCGGCCAGGACGAGCGCGCCTGCCTGTACTACGACATCAAACTGTGCAACGCGCCCTGCATCGGCGCGGTCTCCCAACAGGAATACCGCCAGATGATCCAGGATTTGATGGACTTTCTGAACGGGCGCACCGGCCCCATCGTCGAACGCCTGCGCGACGAGATGCTGGAGGCCTCCGAACGGCTGGAGTTCGAGAAAGCCGCGGTCAAGCGCGACCAGATTCAGGCCATCGAGACCGTGGTCCGCCGCCAAAAAGTGGTCTCACCGGATTACGTGGATTCGGACGTGATCGCCATGGCGCGCTCGGACCGGGAGGCCTGCGTGCAGGTGTTCTTCATCCGGGGCGGCAAGCTGATCGGTCGCGAGTACTTCCTGCTCGAAGGCACCGACGACACCCCGGACGCGGAGGTGATGGCAAAGTTCATGGGGCAGTTCTACGATCAGGCCCCCAGCGTGCCCCCCCAGGTGCTGCTGCCGCACGAAATGGAAGAGGCCAACATCATCCGGCAGTGGCTGAAAACCAAACGCGGCGGGGAAAAAGTCGAAATTCTGATCCCCCGGCACGGGCAGCAAAAAGACCTGGTGCAAATGGCCGCGGAAAACGCCGCGGACACGCTGGCCGCGTTGCGCGCCCAGTGGGAAGCCGACCGGCACAAACAGACCCAATCCCTGGCAGAACTGCAAACCGCACTGGGCATGGCACATCCGCCCAACCGGATCGAGTGCTACGACATTTCCACCACCCAGGGCACTGCCGCGGTGGGCAGCATGGTGGTTTTCCAGCAGGGCGTGCCCAACAAAAAGCACTACCGCCGCTTCAACATCCGCTCGGTGCAAGGGCCGGACGATTTCGCCAGCATGGAAGAGGTGCTCACCCGCCGTTTCAAACGCTGGCAGGCCGCGCAGCAAGCACGGCAAAGCCAGGCCCCCGGCAAGAAGCCCGATCCCGCGTTCGCCCGGCTGCCCGATTTGCTGATCGTGGACGGCGGCAAAGGGCAGTTGAGCCGGGCTGTGAAAGTGCTGGAAGCGTTCGAGCTTTTCGGGAAATTCAAGGTGATCGGGCTGGCAAAACGGGAGGAGGAGATTTTCGTGCCGGGCAGACCCAGGCCGATCATACTACCGCGCGGCTCGCAGGGGCTGTTTCTGGTGCAGCGCATTCGCGACGAGGCGCATCGTTTTGCAATCCGCGCACATCGCAAACGTCGTGATAAAATTGGTATCGCTTCGCAGTTGGAAGCCATTCCAGGAGTAGGCCCATCTCGCCGGAAAGTCTTGCTCAGACACTTCGGCTCCATCGACAAAATCAGGCAGGCTTCGGTCGAAGAACTGGCCGCGGTGCCAGGGATCGCGCCGAAGCTGGCCGCGAATATCAAAAGTCACCTGGAGTAAGCATGAAAGTCGCATGGACAATTGACGACGACGCCGAGGTGGGGTACATCATCCGCCTGATGTTGCGAACGATGGGCTTTGAGGCGCGCTCTTTTCTGTATCCCAGAGAGCCTGTGCAATTGATGATGAAGGGGACCGTCCCCGACCTGATCGTACTGGATTTGAACATGCCCGGCGTGAGCGGGATCGAAGTCCTGGAGTTCATCCGCAGCCGGGAAGAATGGGACCACATCCCGATCATTATGCTGTCCGTGGAGAGCGCGGAAGAACAGGTCGAACGCTCGATGGAATTGGGCGCGGACGGCTATATTTTCAAGCCAATGACCATGGACGAACTCTCGGATGCCATCGATCGGGCCATCCGGCTGCGCGGCAAAAAACAAGTTTCTTGAAGGAGAAATTGCGTGGCGAAGGCGAAAAAGAAAAAGAAGAAGCAACCGAAGCCTGTTTCCAGACGAGAGCAACGCAAGATGCGCACGCAGCAAGTGATCGCCATCGTGATCGCGGTGCTCATCATTCTGGCCTTTACGCTTCAGCTGCTGGCCCCCGCGTTTTGATCATCGCTCAACATCACCACTCCAGCAAGGCTGCCATCTCCTGGCGCAACCTCTCCACCCCCGGGATGACGGCCTCCATCAAGCCGTGGTTGTAGGGGATGGGTAGATCGCGGCTGCACACCCGGCGCAGGGGCGCGTCCAGGTCGGTAAAGGCTTCGGCAGCCACGGTGGCGATGATTTCCCCCGCGAACCCGGCGGTGCGCGTGTCCTCGTGCGCTACCAGCAGCTTGCCGGTTTTGCGCAGGGAGGCCAGCACCGCGGCTTTGTCCCACGGCACGATGGTGCGCAGGTCGATGATCTCGATCTGCTCCCCGAAGGGCTGCGCGGCCTCGACGCAGCGGTGCAGCATCTCCCCCCAACTGACCACCGTCAGGGAACGACCTTCTTGCACCACCGCGGCCACGCCAAACGGCAGGGTGTAGTCGTCGCCGGGGTAGGGCCGCCGCGCGGGGGGGGTGTCATACAGCGCGCGGTGCTCCAGGAAGATGGTGGGGTCGTTTTCGCGCAGCGCGGTGCGCAGCAATCCGGCTGCATCCGCCGCGTTGGAGGGGAAGGCCACCCGCCAGCCGGGCAGGTGCGCGTAACTGGCCTCGTCTGTGACCGAGTGCCAGGGGTCGCCGGTGCGTTTGCTGTACCCGACCGGGATGCGCACCACCACCGGCGCGTGGAATTTGCCCGCGGTGCGCCAGCGCAGCCAGCCCAGATCGTGCATCTGCTCGTAGGCCGGGTCTGCATATTTGCGGAACTGGATTTCGGGCAGCGGGCGCAGCCCGGCCAGGGCCATGCCAATTGCCCGTCCCAGGATGCCCTCTTCGGACAGGGAGGTGTCGAAGACGCGCTGTTCCCCGAATTTGGCCTGTAAGCCCAGGGTGACGCGGTGTACGCCCCCGCGCGGCCCGACGTCCTCGCCGAAGACCAGCAGCCGGGGGTTGGCGGCCAGCTCGCTTTCCAGCACCCGGCGCACGGCCTCGGACAGGTTGACGCGCGGCCCGCGGGGGGTGGGGGAACCGGCGGGAACCGGCGGGGCCTCGCGGGTGGGCGGATGCTCGAACAGGTGGTCGCCCACGCTGGCGGGGTCGGGTTCGGGCTGCTGGAGGGCGGCCTGGGCCGCGGTGCGGATTTCCTCGTCCACTTCGGCCTGGAGCGCGTCCCAATCCACCTGGTCTTGCAGAAACTGGCGCAGATGCAGGAGGGGGTCTTGCGCCTGTTCCGCGGCGATCTGTTCGGAGGTTTTGTAGGCGGTCTGGTCCTCGCCGAAGGTGTGGCCGGTCAGGCGGGGGACGGTCAGGCGCAGCAGGCAGGGGCCGTTTCCGCCGCGCACGTGGGCTACTGCCCGGTGGACAAGGGCCGCGGTTTGGGGGGGATCGTAGCCGGGGCCGGAGAGCACGTGCAGGTTGCGGAAGCTCTTCAGGTTGGCCGCGATGTCGCCGCCTGGGGTCTGAAAACGATGGGGGACGGAGATGCCGTAGCCGTTGTCTTCGATGAAAAAGAGCAGGGGCAGTTGCAGGGTGGTGGCGATGGTGAGGGCGGCCCAGAAGCCGTTGGCCGCCACCGAGCCGTCGCCGCCGAGGGCCGCGGCGATGGCGCCCTGCCACGATTCGTCCTCAAGAACGTTCTGGTGGTAGGTGACGGCCTGTGCCCAGCCGGCCGCGGGGGTGTATTGCGCGCCCACGTCGCCGGAGGCGGGCAGCACCTCGGCGCGGCCGCGGCGGTGCAGGGCGTACATCACACCCACGTCCCGGCCCTCGGTCAGGGAGCCGGTGCGCGCCATGCCGCCGGCCAGGGCCTCGCGCAGGGTCAGCCCGCTGGCGAGCATGAAGGGCCGCGAGCGGTAGTACACCGTGGCCGCGTCGTGCGGGTGGTCGAGCGCCAGCCCGAGCAGCACCTGGCTGAGTTCGTGGCCTTTGGCCGAAAACTGGTAGGCGATTTTTCCCTCGGGCACCAGCTCGGTCTCCTCGAAGGTGTCCAGCAGGCGGGATGTCAGGACCAGGCGGGCTACCAGGGGCCAGTCGATGTTGGGGGAGGGGGAGGATGATTTCGGCATGGGAGATGAACGTTGAAAATCACGGGTTGCTGCGGCCAGAACGGCCAGAGCGGCCTTTGCGCCCGGGGCGGCCTTTGCGGCCGGGGATGTTTTGCCGGTTGAGATAGTCTTTCATGGCTGCGCGGCCCGCGGCGATCAATTTCTGGATTTTGTCTTCCGGCATGTCGAATTCGGTAGTGCCATAACCTTTGGCCGGCAGGTGGCAGATGAACTCTTTGTAGGTTTCCATGGCCAGGTTGTCACGGGCGTTGGTCATGGTGTTGATCAGGCTGGTGATGCGTTGCAGCACGATGGAGGCGCGGCTTTCCAGGTCGCGGGCGGCTTCTTCGTCCACGGGTTGCTTTTCCGCGGAGACGCCGGGGACGGGTTGGCTTTCGTCGATCAGCAGGCCGAGAACGTTGTCCGAGCCGGGTTCGCTGCCCATCAGCTTCTTGACCTCTTCATCGCCGGAGAGCAACAGGTCGATGGGAAAGTTGGAAAGCACGCCCCCGTCCACCACGGTGTGCCCGGCGATGTTGCGGGTCCGGTAACGTCCCCAGTTGGGGTCCCAGCGCACCTCCTGCCAGAGGAAGGGGATGCTCATGGACATGCGTACCGCCCAGATGATGGGCACACCCGGCGCGGTGTGATGGTTCAGAACCAGCATCTCCTCGCCGGTGGTGTCGGAGGCGATCACGGAAAGATGCACACCGGTCTTGCGGTTGAATTCTTCCAGGGTGGCGCTGCCCAGGTTGCGGCCATCTGCGTTGAGTTTTTCCTTGAGCCATTGCAGGAACGCGTCCCCCGCGAACAGCCCGCCGCGCTCCACAAAGGAGAAAAGCTGGCGGTAAACGGGCAATTTGAGCATGGCGTCCATCAGCGTCTTATCGATGCGTTCCTCAAGCTGCTGCGGGGTAAAGGGCAGATCGACGGCGTTGAAGATGTGGTAGATCAGGCTGTTTTGGATGGTGCGCCGGTCGAATTCCGCGGGGATGTCCATGAAGGAAGCAAAACGCGGCCTGCCATCGGGCAGTTTTTCGTTGACTGCGGCCAGGATGTCCTGGCTGCGGTAGCCGGCGGCTAACAGCGTGGCGGTGATGGCGCCCGCGGAGGTGCCGATCAGCCGCCCGACGGTGTGGCCCCGCTCGAACAGCTCTTGCAGCGCGCCGACGAACACAATACCCTTCGCACCGCCGCCTTCGAATACCAGATCGTAGTGCATCTCAAGCTCCTTTTTGTCTGAGTTGTCTGACTTGTCTCATTTGTCTCACTTGTCTAATTCGTCACCCAATACCCAATATCCAATATCCAATATCCAATCTCCATCCTTCGACTACGAGTGGACTTCGTCCACCCTCCGCTCAGGATGTAATATCCAATACCCAATATCCACCTAATCCCCCTCCAGCGCCACATAAATCCGCTTGTTGATGCGGCCCTTGCTCTTGTAATTCACCACCCGAATCCGGCCTACTTCGGATGTGTTTCTGACGTGCGTACCGCCGTCGGCCTGCAAATCCAGCCCCTCGATTTCGACCGTGCGCACCTCCGTGATGCTTTCCGGCAGCAGGTTGATCTTGGTGCGGATCAGGTCGGGGATTTGAAAGGCCTCCTCGCGCGGCAGGATGGCGACCCGCACCGGGCGGGCGTTTTCCACCTCCTGGTTGACCGCCTGCTCGATCTGGCTGACCAGCTCGCCGCGCATGGTCTCGAACTCGAAATCCATGCGGCCCTTGAGCGGTTCCATGTTGCCGCCGGTGACGGACGCGCCGTAATCGCGCCAGATCACCCCGCACAGGATGTGCATGGCGGTGTGGGTGCGCATCAATTTGTAGCGCAGGTCCCAATCGATCTGGCCCTGCACCTGGTCACCCACCGCGGGGAGCGGATCGTCCCCTTCCAGCAGGTGAACGAGTTGCCCGGCGATGCGGCGGGCGCGTTTGACCGGGTAAACCGCTTCCCCGGCGGTGAGCGTGCCCCGGTCGGGAGGCTGCCCCCCGCCGCCGGGGTAAAACGCGGTGCGGTCGAGCACCACCCCGCGGTTTTCTTCATCCACCGCAATCACAGTCGCGGTGAAGGTTTGCAAGTAGGAGTCGGTCTGGTATAGCAATTCGGTCATGGGAGGCCTCGGGGTTCAGTGTTCAGTTTTCAGTATTCAGCGTTCAGTATTCAGTGTTCAGCGTACTCAGCACGCTCAGCGTTTCAGCGTTCAGTGTTCAGTGTTCAGCGTACTCAGCACGCTCAGCGTTTCAGCGTTCAGTATTCAGTGTTCAGCGTACTCAGCACGCTCAGCGTTTCAGCGTTCAGTTTTACCTGTCTACCTGTCTTACTTGTCTCACTTGTCTCACTTGTCTCACTTGTCTCACTTGTCTCACTTGTCTACCCTTTTACGCTTCACGCAATTTCTGCTGTCCAACGCGTCTCTATTGTACCGAAAAAAGAGCGGCTCACCGCAGCGAAGTTGAACTTCTGAACGAGTTGGAAAAATTTGACAACCGCCCGTGATCTGGCTACGCTCATAACAAATCCCTGCAAGTTCCCGCCGAGTTCCCACCAAATTCCCACCAAGTTCCCACCGAGTTCCCACCGAGTTCCCACCAAGTTCCCACCGAGTTCCCGCCGAGTTCCCACCGAGTTCCACCGAGTTCCCACCAAGTTCCCACGGATTCCCCCCATGCCCTTCCGCTCCCTCCTCTTCTTTTTCGTCCTGATTTTTTCTCCGACTGCCGCTCCCTTATCGGCACGAACGAAGTTGGGATACATCTGTGTTGGAAACAACCGGATTTTGGGATACAATTTTGTGTGATTTGTCTTACTTGTCTTACTTGTCTTACTTGTCTACCTGTCTATCTTCTTCACGAGCATTTTCCATGTCCACTTCAATTCGTGAGCGATTTTCAAGAGTGTGGGACGCGCTGGTGCGCCCATCGAAAGACGTGCATGCGCCGAGCGATCAGCGCCGCGCCCGGCTGCTGGCCGCGTTGCTGGTCGTGTTGATCCCGATCTTCATCATTCCGACCTACCTGCGCTCAATTGGTAACGACCAGCCCCCCTACTTTGTTGTCACCTCGATTGCCCTGGTGGTTGCTTACATCTTGAGCCGCACACGCTATCACCGTTCGGGCGCGGTTTTGATGCTGGCCGGGTTGATGCTGCTGCCCTTTGTTTCCATTCTTAGCCAGCCCCGGGGCGATCCCGAAAACCTGCTCGCGTCGCTCATCTGGGTGCTTCCCCCGCTGGTGCTAGCCAGCCTGCTGTACCCCGTTCAACAAGTGGTAGTCTGGTTGCTGCTCGCTCTCGGCGGAATCGCCAGCCTGCACTGGCTGTTGGGGATCGCTTTTGCCGCGCTCCTGCTCCCTATGGGATTCGTTGTGACCACTACCGTGCTGTTGCTTATCGCGGCAGCCATTCGTCAACGCGACTGGTCGAACTTGCAGACCGGCCTCATCGCTCAAAAACGCGCCGAACAAGAAGCAACAAAAAGATTACGGGAACAAACCACCCTCCGGCAAGTGCTTGAAATTGTCTCCTCGTCATTGGAATTGTCGGAGGTATTGAACCATCTGGCAGAACAGATGGCGCAAATCGTAGATGCCACCAGTGCATATATCGTTCGGTGGGATGCCAATGCCGTTACAGCCACGGTGATTGCCGAGTGTATTCGCCCGCAGGCCAATCCGGCCGAACAACTCTCCGACTTGGGAGAGAGCTTCCCTGAATCACGGGATTTCATCGAGAAAATGCAAACCGGCGAGTCGATAGTAGAACACGTTGACGATCCTGACCTTTCCGAGTCTGATCGCTCTTACATGCAAAAATATGCAGTCAAATCCATTCTGTACATTCCCCTATTGGTGCGCGGCGAATTGCTCGGCTATGTGGAAGTCTGGGAAAGCCGTGCGCGCCGCGAATTCAGCGCAGATGAAATTGCCATCTGCCAACAAATCGCCCGCAGTGGGGCCATCGCCATTCAAAACGCTCGTCTGTTCGAGCGCGCACAACAGGAGCTGGCCGCCCGTAAACAGGCCGAGGCTCGCGCCCAGAAACAGCACCAGTTCCTGCAAACCGCTATCGACGCGCTCTCCAACCCCTTCTATGTCATCAACGTCGACGATTACAGCATTGTCCTGGCGAATAAGGCCGCCCGCAGCCTGGGCATCACAGCCGCCCAAACCTGCTACGCCCTGACCCATCACCGGGATACACCCTGCGAAGGACTGGAACATCCCTGCCCTCTGGTGCGCGTCCAGTCTACCCGCGAAGCCTTCACCGTTGAACACATCCATTATAAACCGGACGGCACCCCTTACTATGCAGAAGTCCATGGCCATCCAATCTTTAACGAGGCCGGCGAAGTCGTCCAAATGGTAGAATACTCCATAGACATTACCGCCCGCAAAGCAGCCGAAAGAGAACTGCGCAAGCTGCACCGGGCCGCCGAATATAGCGCAAACGGCATCGTGATCACCAACGCCGAAGGCGATATCGAATACGTCAACCCGGCATTCACCCACATCACCGGCTATACACTCGAAGAAGCCATCGGCCAGAACCTCCGCATCTTGAAATCTGGCAAGCATCCTCCCGAATTCTTCAAAAACTTGTGGGACACGATTCAGCGCGGCGAGGTCTGGCAGAATGAGCTGCTCAACCGCAAAAAGAACGGCGAACTATATTGGGAATTTCAAACCATCTCCCCGGTCAAAGACCCCAACGGCCGGATCACCCACTTTGTAGCAGTCAAAAGTGATATTACGGAACGCAAACAAATGGAAGCCGAGCTGCTCGAGGCTCGCAATCGCGCCCAGGAATCCAGCCGTCTGAAGACCCAATTGCTCGCCAACGTCAGCCACGACATGCGCACCCCCCTGGGCGGCATCCTGGGCTACACTGAAATGCTGCAAGCCGGTTTATACGGCGACCTCACGGAGGAGCAACTTAACATCACACGCAAAATCACCGAGAGCGTGCATCAGGTGCTTGAATTTACCGACAATTTGCTCAACCAGGCCGAAATCGAATCCGGAAAAATCGTCTTCAACCTCAAATCCTTCAAACCCCAAGATTTGCTCATGCGCATCAGCACACAGCAGCACATCGCGCAAACCAAAGGGATACAATTTTCCACCCACATTGCTCCCGACTTCCCCCCCAAACTCAAAGGCGATCTGTACTGGCTGGGACAGATTCTGATCAACCTGGTCAATAATGCAATAAAATTCACCCCACACGGTTCGATAAAAGTGTCCCTCTTCTGCCCCGACAAAACGCAGTGGGCGATGCAAGTAACCGATACCGGCATCGGTATTCCCCCTGAGAAACAGGAACATATCTTCGAGCCCTTCCGTAAAGTGGACAAACCCGCTGCCCGCAAATTACACACCGGCGTCGGGCTGGGGTTGTCCATTGTCAAGCAACTGGTAACGCTGATGGGCGGCCACATCCAACTGGACAGCCAGCCCGAAGCCGGAAGCACCTTCACCGTTTACCTTCCCCTTTCCCCGGTTGAGGAGAGCATTGCGTGACCACAGACCAACCCCTCGCCCTCATCATCGAAGACGACCCCCAACAAGCCGACATCTTCTCCCAGGCCCTCAACATGGCCGGTTACAGCCCAAAAATCATCACCGACGGCGCGTCCGCCCTGGAGGCCCTGGCCGAGACCGCGCCCGCACTCATCGTACTCGACCTGCACCTGCCCGGCCTCACCGGCGATAAAATCCTGCAGCACATTCGCAACGAATCCCGCCTGCGAGATACCCCCGTCATCCTCGCCACAGCCGACCCGCGCATGGCCGAAACCCTGCACGAAGAGAGCGATCTGGTGTTGCTCAAACCGGTCAGCTTCTTTCAACTGCGCGAACTGGCGGCCCGTCTGGGAGGCCAAAACTCGACTAGCTGACGCTCCCCAACAGCAAGACCCCGGCCCCCGCGGCCGCAAACCCCACGATCATCCCTACGAACAGCCCGGCCAGCCTCTCCGCCAGGTTGATCTTTTGCCAGCCGAATAACGCGCCCCCGGCCGGAAGACCGAGCCCCGACAACGCGGCGATGGCCGGCCCCGGCAGGGAGCGGCCGCCGACAAAGAGAAGCATCAACCCAACCAGAGCCGCCAGCCCCCCCCCCAGCAGCGTCCCCCGCAACACCCTCTTCCCTCCGGCCAGCCCGCCGCTCACCCCAAACACAGCCCCCACCCCCCACCCGGCCAGCAACGCAAACGCTCCGGCTCCCACTACGCGCAACACCCCCCCCACAACAAACCCAACCACGAGCAGCACCAGCAAACTGACCAGCCCCCGGCTGGCCGCGCCCATCACATTCGGCTCTGCCAGCCGCAAAACACTCTCCGCATCGCCGATGGCCGCCAACGCCTGTTCCGCATGTTGCCGCACGTCCGGGTCGAAGTCGAAGCGGGCGGTTTCCAGCAGCGCGGTGGTACTCTCCGCCGCGGCGATCTCCCTCAGCGCGTCCGCGGCCAGC
>JALUWE010000024.1 GCA_027019845.1 Anaerolineales bacterium
GGCCTCGCTGGTGATGGTACCCAACCCGCGCGACATCCCCGATGTGCTGGAAAACATCCAGAAATACGGCGCAACCCTGTTCCCGGCGGTGCCCGCGCTGTACAACGCCATCAACAACCACCCCGATGTGATCGCCGGGAAGTATGATCTGAGTTCGATCAAGGCCTGCATTTCCGGCTCTGCGCCGCTGCTACGCGAGACCAAAGAACGTTTCGAGGCCCTGACCGGCGGCAAAGTGTTCGAGGGCTACGGCATGTCGGAAGCCCCGACAGCCACGCACTGTAACCCCTTGAGCGGGACGAACAAAGTCGGCTCCATCGGTCTGCCGCTGCCCGATGTGGAGTGCCGCATCGTGGACGTGGACGACGGCAAGACCGTGCTGGGCGTGAACGAGGTGGGCGAGATCGTGATCCGCGGCCCGCAGGTGATGAAAGGGTACTACAACATGCCCACCGAGACGGCCAACACCCTGCGCGACGGCTGGCTGTACACCGGCGACATTGGCCGCATGGACGAAGATGGCTACTTTTACATCGAAGACCGCAAGAAAGACCTGATCAAACCCGGCGGTTTCCAGGTCTGGCCGCGTGAGGTGGAAGAGGTGTTACAGGCGCATCCCAAAGTGATGGAGGTGGCGGTCGCGGGCGTGCCGGACGCCAAATCGGGTGAGGCGGTCATGGCCTGGATCGTGCTGCACGAAGGCGAAACCTGCGATAGAGAAGAGATTCGCGCCTATTGCAAGGAGCAGATGGCCGGCTACAAGGTGCCCAAACACGTGGAATTCGTGAAGGAACTCCCCAAAACGCACGTGGGCAAAGTGCTGCGCCGCGAGCTGGTGCGGCAATATCTGGAGAAGCAGAAGGCTGCTGCCGGTTGAGAAAAAATGCGGGATGAACGTAAAAGGACGGGCGAAGCCCGTCCTTTTTGTGTTCGTTTGTCGGCCAGGCCCCCACGTTTGGGAGGCGGATGGACAGGGGGGTTTTTTTATCCGTCCCTGCCCCGCGCCGCTCACACCGTCGCCTGCATGACCGGGGTGCCGCCGTTTTTCGGCAGCGGGGGCGGGAAGATTTTCTCGAATTCCTCGCGGGAGATGGTTTCCACTTCCAGTAGCCGCTCGGCCACGGCTTCCAGCTTGTCCCGGTAGGTGGAAACAATTTCGCAGGCTTTGTTGTAGGCTTCGTTGACGATGCGGCGCACTTCCAGGTCGATCTTTTGGGCGATGGCCTCGGAGTAATCGCGCTGTTCTGAAATTTCGCGGCCCAGGAAGATCAATTCGTCCTTCTGGCCGTACACCATGGGGCCTAACTCTTTGCTCATCCCCAGGCGCATGACCATGGTGCGGGCCAGCTTGGTGACGCGTTCCAGGTCGTTGGATGCGCCGGAAGTGATGTCGTTGAAGACCAGTTCTTCCGCCGCGCGGCCGCCAAGCAGCCCCACCATGTCGGCGAACAGTTTGTTGCGCGACATCAGGGTGCGGTCTTCTTCGGGCAATGCCAGTGTGTAGCCGCCAGCCATACCGCGGGCGATGATGGAGATTTTCTGCACCGGGTCGGATTCGGGCATGGCGTTCATGGTGATGGCGTGCCCGGCCTCGTGGTAGGCGATGATGCGCTTCTCGTCCTCGCTGATCAGGCGGCTCTTGCGCTCCGGCCCGGCGATGACGCGCTCGATGGCTTCTTCGAACTCTTCCTGCCCGATGACGCGTTTGTTGCGGCGAGCCGCCAGGATAGCGGCTTCGTTGACCATGTTTTCGATGTCCGCGCCCACGAAACCGGGGGTGGCGCGCGCCAGCACTTTCAGATCAACGTCCGGGGCCAACGGTTTGCCCTTGACATGCACCTTCAGGATGCCTTCGCGGCCGCGCATGTCGGGCCGGTCGAGCACCACGCGGCGGTCGAAACGTCCCGGTCGCAACAGCGCGGGGTCGAGGATGTCGGGCCGGTTGGTGGCGGCCATGATGATGATGTTGGTATCGGTGTCGAAGCCGTCCATCTCGACCAACAACTGGTTGAGGGTCTGCTCACGCTCGTCGTGGCTGCCGCCCAGACCAGAGCCACGGTGCCGCCCAACCGCGTCGATCTCGTCTACGAACACGATGCAAGGCGAATGGCGCTTGGCCTGATCGAACAGATCGCGCACCCGGCTGGCGCCCACGCCAACGAACATTTCGACGAATTCGGAGCCGGAGATGGAGAAGAAGGGAACGCCCGCCTCACCGGACACGGCCTTGGCCATCAGGGTTTTGCCCGTCCCAGGCGGCCCGACCAACAGCACACCTTTGGGGATGCGCGCGCCCAGCGAGATGAATTTTTCCGGTTCTTGCAAGAATTCCACCACTTCGCTAAGCTCCTCTTTGGCTTCTTCCACCCCGGCCACATCCTCAAAGGTCACGGTGGGGTGGTCGCCCGTGAACATGCGGGCGCGGGATTTGCCAAAGGAAAGGGCCGCGTTGTTGCTGCCCTGTGCCTGGCGGAAGACGAACCAGAACACACCCCCCAGGATCAGGAAGGGGAGGATGTATCCAAATGCGGTCGCGATACCCAACCACGGGCTGGGGGGTTTGATTTCGATTTTGACGTTGTCCGATGAGAGGGCATCTGCCCCTAACCCCAAAGCAGAAAGCTGTTCCACAAGAGAAGAGGTCGGCTCTTTGTAGGATATGCGTTCTTCCCCGTTGTTGAAAATCACGCTCAAACGATCATCGTCCTCGACAATGCGATTTACCCTGCCATCTTTGATCAGATCGGCCACTTCATTAATCGACAGAATATCCTGGGTGGATGCCTGTTGTTGAAAGTTGAACACGAACATCACGATAATGCCGATGATCAGGATCAGGTAAATGATAGATGCTCTACTCCGAGAAGAGTTCACTGTTGCCTCCAATTTCAGCCAATATCGACTCAATCTCCTGGGGCAGGCGACCAGCCATTGCTTCGGAAAACCAGGCGGCTGTCACCTTCCCCTGCTTTTTGAGACCTCACAGGTCTGCTACCACACAATGCAGGAAGATTTTACCCAAAACAGATTGCATCATCCGGGCATCTCCATGCGTTTTGAGACCTGTGAGGTCCGGGTGCGACTTTTCAAGTGCGTAAGTCCTATTTTTGAAAGGATATGCCAAAAACTATAAAAGGATTCAAATAAATTATACCAATCTCTTGGGTTAGAAGGTAGTGGTGATTTTTTTTCGTTGTTAAGTCTAATAGGACTCTAACGTTCTTACCACGGTTTGGCTCCTGGAAACTCGGAGGGCCGTTGCATTCGCTGTTGGAGAGCGCCGGGCAGGCGAGGGCATTGCCCTCTCCTACCCCCCCTTTGACCGTGAGCGTAAGAACTCTGAAAAGCCCTAGAGCGTTCTCCAAACCGTTTGACGAATTGCGTGGCTTCATCTATACTGTCATCATGGCGCGGATAATCGTTGTTGCCAATCAAAAGGGGGGCGTGGGAAAAACCACAACCGTGGCGAATTTGGGTGCTGCCCTGGCGAAACTGGGGAATCACGTTGCTATTGTGGACCTTGATCCGCAAGGGGCGTTGACCGTCACGTTTGGCCTGGACCCGTACGAGGTGAGACCCTCTACGCACAATCTTCTGTTGACCAACGAGATACCATTCGAAAAAATATTGCATCAATTGAAAGGTAACTTTTATCTTGCACCGGCAAACACGGAACTGATCGCGTTGGAGTACCGGTTGATCAAAGAGCCTGACCGGACCTTTCGCCTGCGAAATGCCATTGGCCGCAGCCGCCAGGCATTTGATTACATTATAATTGACACACCTCCCAGTCTGGGATTGCTCACGATCAATGCTTTGGTGGCAGCCCAGGAATTGCTCATCCCGGTGGCCACCGATTACCTGGCGATGCGCGGTGTGCGGGCATTGTTGGAGTCCGTCTGGTTCATTCGCGAGCGGGTCAATCCGGAGTTGCGTTTGTTGGGCCTGGTGCCCACCCTGTATCGCAAGGATTCGTTACATTCCAACGCGGTGGTTGCTGAAATGCGCAAGGTTTTCCGTCAGAGAGTATTGGATACCTTTATCCCGATGGATGACGCGGCTTCCGCCGCGCCCGCGGCGCGCAAATCTGTTTTGGATTACCATCCCAACAACAAGGTGGCTGTCGCTTTCATGGCCTTAGCCGAGGAGATCAACCATGTTTGATGCGGATGACACCCCGATTGAGGGGAAGGGGGAAGAGATGTTGCCCGCGCGGGGGCTTCCCTTTCAAGAGAAGGACGCTGCACAAGGGGAAGCCTCAGGGTCAGATTCAGACAAAACCGCGGGAGGAACGGATTTCGTTACAGAAGATGAAGTGCGAAGCCGGGAGGCAGAATTGGCGGAGGACTTCAGCACCCAGTTCCGGCCAACCATGGACACGGAATCATTGGAAGAAGACGTCGGGTTCGCATCTGCACGCGTCCCAATCGAACTCCCGGCGTCGGACAAGGAGGCAATACGGATGGAAAGCGGAGCAGATTTCTTGAGAGATGAAGAATTTGACGATTTGAATGATCCCAATATCCCGAACATCGAGGACGACCCGAACGTCCCGGCTTTCGACCCGGCTGCAAACATGCCGGACCTCGCGGACCCGAACATCCCACCCGTGGAGGAAGCCCCTCCTCCGGGCATGGACGGCGGCGGCGGGGCCGGGTTCGAGGTGCCGGAACGCGAATTCGAGTCGCCCCCGGTCAGGCCGCCCGAAGAAGTCGCTGTCCCGCCGCCTGCCTCCCGTAGAGGGATGCCGCTGTTCAGTGAAGATGCTTTTGCG